>NZ_QWLE01000003.1:0-185850 GCF_009917365.1 Neglectibacter sp. X4
TACTGCCCCTTTACACTGTCCAGGTACTGCCGCAGAATCGTTTCCCGGCTCATAGCGTTTACCAGCGATACCTCCATGCCAGACAGCTGAATATCCGCTGGCATCAGATCCACGCCCTCCGGGTGGCGAAGAATCCCCTCGCCGGGGCGAACCGGCTGATCGGTCAGGATGCGGCCCATTGCGTCAGAGAGGGTAAAGGGCAGCTTATCCGGCTGGGAATTGCCCAGGCTGATGGTCAGGCTCCCTTGCGGGTCCCCGTCAATGAGCAGCACTTTCTTTCCCGCCTGTGCCAGCCCAATCCCTAAGTTGGCACAGGTTGTGGTCTTGCCCACACCGCCTTTCTGGTTTGCGATGGCGATGATTTGCGTGTTCAAGATAATCACCTCATTTCTTGGTATGAAAAAAGGGAGAATGTGACCGGAATCAACATTCTCCCTTAGAAACGATATGTGATTGTGCAATGATCTGTCTTTTGTGAGGTTAGCTTTTGAGAGCCATCTCGCCGCAAACCCGCATGAATACTGGGTTTTTGCCTGTTTGCTTTCCCTTTCCCCAATAACCTGTGTTCAACGAGGCTTACTGCCGGGATACATCTATCAAAATTCGGAGCCAGCTTGAAATCAAACGCCAGCGCGGGGATTTCATCGGCTCCTTTGCTGTTTTCGGCTACAAAAAGAACCCCAGCGACCACCACAAACTGGTGATTGACGAATATGCCGCCGATGTGGTGCGGGACATTTACAACTGGAAACTGAACGGTATAAGCGCCATCGACATTGCTGCCCGGCTGACCGTCAGCGGAATCCCCACGCCCATGGATTATAAACTGTCCCAGGGTATGCGCTACACCACCGCTTTCCGTGTCAAGGAGCGTTCCGAGTGGAGCGCCGGGATGGTGCTGCGGATTCTCAAAAACCCGGTCTATACCGGCGTGTTGGAACAGGGCAGAGTAACGACCCCCAGCTACCGGGTCAAGCGCCTGGTGCATAAACCTCGCAATCAGTGGGCCGTGGTGGAGGACTGTCACACCCCTATTATTGATAAGTTCGATTTTGAAACGGCCCAGCGCGTCCTCGCCATGGACACCCGCACAGCCGAGGCAGGCCAGCCGGTGGAATTGTTCTCCGGCATGGTCTACTGCGGCGAGTGCGGCGGGCCAATGATTCGCAAAACTGTACCATCCGGCAAGAAAAAGTATGTCTACTTCGTCTGTGCCGCGCACAAGGACAGAAAGGAGTGCCACCCTCATGCTCTACGGGTGGAGGCTCTGGACGATATTGTTTTAGAGGCTTTGCAAGGGCATATCCGGGAGGTGATCGACCTCTCTGAGCTGATGGAACTGACTGATATTGCCAAGCTCCAGCAGGCAAATGTTGAGAAAATCCAGGCACGGCTTACTCAAAAGCAGGAGGAAATTGAGCGCTGCCAGAAACTTTTGCGCTCCCTCTATGAAAATTTAGCTGACGGTATCATTGACAAGAGCGAGTACCAGGAGCTGAAAAGCACCTACCAGGACCGGCGCTCCCAGGCTGAGGAGCAGGCCGAATTTCTGCGGGATGAAATGGGCCGGGAGTTGGACAACTCGGCCAACAATCATTGGATAGAACAGTTCATCAAGCACAGAAATATCACTTCCCTCGACCGGCGAATAGTAGTCAGCCTGATAGAGCGGGTACTGATTTTCCGCGACCGGCGGGTGGAGATCGTCTACCGCTGGTACAATGAGTTTGAGTGGCAGGCAGAGTTAGTGGCACAGGCCCAAAAGCTGCTCCCTGAAAAGGAGGCGGTTTGAGTGGCGAGGACAAAGCGCAAGGTGAACCCGCTGGTTTCCGTGCCCAATGAGTTCACGATTCCGCAGAGGATTTACAAAACCGGAGCCTATATCCGGCTCTCCGTGGAGGACAGCGGCAAGCCGGGGGCAGATACCATCAAGGCCCAAAAAGAGCTGGTGTTGGACTACATTGACGCTCAAACGGATATGCAGTTTTGCGGTCTCTACTGTGACAACGGACGGACCGGCACGAACTTCCAGCGCCCGGAGTTCGACCGGCTGATGGACGACGTGCGCGCCGGGAAAATCGACTGCATTGTGGTAAAAGACCTGTCCCGGTTTGGCCGGAACTACAAAGAAACCGGCAACTATTTAGAGCGGATTTTCCCGTATCTGGACGTGCGCTTTGTGGCGGTCAACGACAATTTTGACACCCTGACCGCCGAGCGCACCAACGACGGGTACATCGTCCCGCTAAAGAATCTCATAAACGAAATTTACAGCCGGGATATTTCCAAAAAATCAAGCTCCGCACTGGCAATCAAGCAGCAGCGCGGGGAGTTTATCGGCTCCTGGGCTCCCTACGGCTACCAAAAAAGTGAGGCAGACCGGCATAAGCTGGAAATCAACGAAGAAACCGCGCCGGTAGTGAGAGATATTTTCGCTTGGCGGCGTTCTGGCATCAGTTTTGTACAAATCACGCGCCGCCTTAACAACATGGGAATCCCCGCACCGGCAAAATATCACTATATGCGCGGAGAAATCAAAGCGGAACGGTTTGCCAATTCTATCTGGCACGTTCCTACTATCAAGGCTATCCTTTTCAGCCCCATGTACTTAGGCCATATGGTACAAGGGAAACGCCGCAACGATATCGCCGCAGGCAAAAAAGACTGCCGCGTTCCTCAGTCTGAGTGGGTCATTGTTCCCAATACCCATGAGGCTATTGTTGACGAGGAAACCTTTCGTATCGTCCAGGAAATGCGAGAGAATTGCCGCACAGAGTATCAGAAAAAAAGCGGTAAATATGCCAGTTTGGGCACTACCCCGAACATTCTGAAAGGGCTCATTTTTTGCGCCGATTGCAGGAAACCGATGATCCGCTACAAAAATGTTTCTGCTAACTGCGGACACAGATACTATGCTTATATATGCCGGAGCCACTATGAGAATCCAGAATCATGTCCCCCAAAATATCTCCTTGAGGATAAACTGTTCAAAATCCTGTGGGACTGCCTGCAGCAGCAAATCATTCTAGCAGGGGATTTGTCCAAGCAGGCAAAAAAATATGTCCGTTCCCCTGCGGTTATTGACCGAAAAAGTGAATTGGAGCGCAGTCTTTTATCTGCAAAACAGGCCCTCTCCCGCTATAAGCGGCTTCACGACAGCCTCTACCAGAACTATGTGGACGGCCTCATGGATGAGCTGGAATACGCCGAAATGAAACGGCAGTATCAGGCCGAGGCAGAGCGGGCGCAGGCCCAGGTGGAACAGTTAGAGCGACAGATAGCCGACATATCAGCACATACTTCTTCCAATCCTTGGCTGCAAAATTTCACTCAGTTTTTCGGGGAGACTGAACTGTCGGAGGAAATGGCCCATGCGCTGATCCAGCGGATAGAGGTGGACAAAAATGAGAATATTACGATTCACCTGAAATACCGGGATGAGTACTCTGAACTCGCCGCTCTGCTCGATACTGAGGCCGCAGTATGACGGTGGCAAAGTACCTGCGGCTGTCATCTGAGGACAGCGATTTGCGGCAGTCTGGCAGAGAGGAATCCAACAGCATTGTTAATCAACGGAACCTTTTGGACGCTTTTATCGACCGTACTCCCGACCTGTCCGGCTCAAAAGTTTTAGAGTTTTGTGACGATGGATGGAGTGGAAAAAGCTTTGAGCGCCCTGCCATCAAGGAACTGCTGGAACAGACAAGGCAGGGGATGATCCACTGCATCATTGTGAAAGATATGTCCCGTTTTGGCCGGGATTATCTCACAGTCGGCAACTACATATCCAAGGTGTTCCCCTTCTTGGGAGTACGCTTTATTGCCGTGAATGATGGCATTGACAGCATCCGGCCCAGGGACATTGACAGCCTGGATACCTCGTTCAAGGCGCTGCTTTATGACCTCTACAGCCGCGACCTCTCCCGCAAGACGCGCAGTGCCAGACGGTTCCGGGCGCAGAAAGGCGAGTACCTGGGGGCGCGTCCTCTGTACGGATATGTGAAAGACTCGGAGCGGAAGAATCACTTGATTATTGACCCGCCCGCCGCTGAAATCGTTCGACATATCTTCTCCATGGTAGGCGGCGGGATGTCCATAGCGCAAACTGCAAAGACGCTAAATCAGCAGCAAATTCCCACCCCTATGCAATACAAAATCTCCGCAGGGGCTTTCGTTAATTGGCACTGCGTTTCAAAAGAGAATTTCTGGACGGAGGCGGCGGTTCTGCGGGTTATCCGCGATGAGCAGTATACCGGTTCAACTGTGTACGGCAGGCGGTACTATGACATTATAGGCCAAAGTCACAGTGTGAAGGTCAGCAAAAAGGACTGGATTATTGTGCCGGATGTCCATGAACCTATCGTTTCCCGAGAAGAATTTGACCAGGCGCAGGCCGCTTTGAAAGAGTATAAGGAGCGGGATGTAGCAACCGGGACGAAAACAAAAATCCGGTGTGGGGTTTGCGGTCATGCCATGGAGCGGCACAACACAAAACAGCCCTACTATGACTGCCGGACCCTGCGGGTAACAGATAGGTTTCCGTGCCCACCGGAGAAAATACCGGAGCAGGAAATCCATGCGGCCTTGCTCGACAGTTTGCGCTCAATGGCGCAGATGGCGGTTGATATGGACAAGCTACTTAGAGAACAGCAGAAAGAGAAAGTGCATGACGTTGCCGCTATGCGCCGGACGCTCACAGCTTTGCAGGAGCAAGTTGCCCAGCTCAAACAACAGACGAAAAGCCAATATGAGGCGTTTGCGCTGGGAGAAATCGGCAAGGAGGCGTATTTGGCAGTTAAAGCGATGGCACGGCAGAAAGAGGAAATTTTGTCCGAGCAGATTTCAAAGCTGGAACTGTCTATGGAGCAGGCCCAGCTCACGGACAGTAATGAGGACGGGCTTGCAGGCAAACTTCGGCCTTATCTGGATGTGGAACAGCTCACTGAGGATATTCTTGATGATCTGCTGGAGCAAGTGCTGGTGTTTTCTGGCGGTAGGATTGAAATTCAATGGAAGTTTCGAGATGAACTTGAGAAATTGCGGCAGATGGTAAATTCTGAACGATAGGAAAACTTCAAAAAAGTTCAGCTTTTTGTTAGTCTGGGCTTGACATTAGCAAATGAACGGTATATGGGCGATGCGCTCCTGCAAAAGAAGTTTACCACGGACACCCTGCCCTTCAAAAAGAAAAAGAATCGTGGCGAGAAACCGCAATATTATGTTGAGAATAGCAATCCGCCCATTGTCAGCAAAGAGGTGTATCAGGCGGCGCAGGAACTCCAAAAAGCCCGGAATGTTAGCCATAAGCATGAAGGTGACTACCCTTTGACAGGTGTCCTCCACTGCCCAGAATGCGGCAGGACGTTCCGCAGACTGCTCCTGAACGGCACCGCCTACTGGCTATGCAGCGGCAAGGCTGCAGGGGCTACAGATTGTCAGAGCAGACGTGTGCGAGAAAATGCCATCTTCGACACCTTCTGCTTGATGGTGGACAAGTTGGCCTCCCACCGGCAAGACCTGCTGGGCACACTCATCCACCAGCTGGAGATGATGCAGAATCATGGTAGCGAGAGCCAGGAAAAGATACGGCAGATAGATAAGCAGATAGCTGACTTGAGCGCGCAAAATCTTGTGGTCGCCCGGCTCCACACTAACGGCGTTCTGAACGCTACCGACTTCGCCGCTCAGTCCTCGGTTATCAGCAATAAGATCAACGGATTACGACTGGATCGTAAAAAGTCGCTGGAAGAGGATGAGAACGACGAACTGATATACACGCTGAAATCGCTGGATGACACCCTGGCGGGATATGTGTTAGGGGTACCATTCAGCCAAGCATTATTCGAGGAAATCGTCCAGAGTATCACGGTCGTGGATAACTCCCGGCTGACCTTTCATCTCATTGGCGGGCTGGCCTTTACGGAGCAAATCCCCGAGAATGTGAGGTGTCGCACAGCATGAAAAAGAGAAATATCCCCTTCGGGTATCAGTATCAGAACGGCGTAATAACTATCCATCCGCAAGAGGCGGCTGTGCTGAATCGCATTTTTAGCGAGTATCAAAAAGGTATGTCCTTGTTGGAAATCGCCAGCCGCCTGAACGATGAAAATATCGAGTATCAGACTGGTGTTACCGGCTGGAATAAATCCCGCATTATGCGGCTGATAGAAGATGAGCGATACACCGGCAAAGGTGGCTTTCCAGTGATTAGTGATGAAAGAACGCACCAGGCCATGGTCGAGATAAAAGCCCAAAAGAACACCCAGCACGGTACCGACCGCCGCTCTGAAATTTTCAATATAGATGTGCCAGTAATCTGCCCCACTTGTGGCGGCGAAATGGTTCGACGGCATGACAGCCGATTCAAGAAGTGCCAGCAACGATGGATATGTTCCAATGCGGAGTGCCACACGGTGATTCACAAGGCCGACAGCGACCTGCTCCACGATATAACTGTACTGCTAAACCGGGCGATTGTCAATCCTGGGTTGGTGCAAATCCCTGCCAAAGATGAATCCGCTCCAACTGTGCGAGTCCTTAAAACTGAAAATGAGATTGCCAGGACATTGGACACCCTCGATTATGATAAAAACACCTTGAGAAAAAAGATGTTGGAGTGTGCCTCCCTTAGATATGCGGACATCGGTTCCGCTCCATATATAGCCCACAGGTTGAAAGCGACTCTCGCAGATGCGGAACCGCTTTCAACTTTTTCACTGACGCTTTTTAAGAGAGTGGTACAAGAAATCCAGCTTACTAAAGACAGCACAGTAAGTATCAATTTATTAAATGGACAGACAGTCAGGAAGGATGATGAAAATGCAACAGACCATGGAAATGCCGAAAAAAGTGGTGCGGAAAATTCCTGCCAAGATTGACATCGCTGAAGAAATCAAGCAGGCACACCGGCAGCTCCGGGTAGCCGCCTACTGCCGCGTTTCTACGGCCCAGGAGGAGCAATTAAACAGTTATGACGTGCAAGTAAGGTACTACACCGAAAAAATTAGAAGCGAGCCAAAATGGGCCTTTGTGGGCATCTTTGCGGATCGGGGACTCTCCGGCACCAGCACTAAAAAGCGCGATGAGTTTAACAAGATGATCAAGCAGTGCAGGCGCGGCAAAATCGACATGATTATTACGAAATCAATCAGCCGGTTTGCCCGGAATACGGCTGACGTGTTAAAGTATGTGCGTATGCTCAAAGATATCGGCGTGGACATTTTCTTTGAGGAACAGAACATTCACAGCACCCAGCCTGGGGCGGAGTTTTATATCACGATTTACGGCAGCATCGCTCAAAGCGAATCCGAAAATATCAGTGCCAATGTTATCTGGGGTAAAAACCAGAGTGCCAAAGAGGGCAAAGTGCCGTTCCACTATAAAAACTTCCTCGGCTATCGGCGCGGTGAAGATGGAAAACCTGAAATCGACCCGGAAGAAGCTGAAATCGTCAAAATGATTTATGCGCGGTTTTTGGCCGGGGACAGTATGAGGGGGATTGTAGAAATGTTGGACAATATAGGCGCTCCTACCCCCGGCGGTCAAGGAAAATGGCACCGCTCTACGGTATGCTCGATCTTGCAAAATGAACGATACAAAGGCGATGCAATTATCAATAAAACCTACGTTGTGGATTGCTTGAGCAAGAAAGTCAAAGCAGCATGAGCAGGGACGAGGGAAACAGGTCTGCCCCAATTGCGGGGTAGAATTTGAACTGGACTGGAACTGTCTGTTCATAGCGTCCAGCCGCATTTTGTAGGCAAAAGCCTTTTCGCTGGGCAGGATTTGTGAACGCTGGAAGTTGCTCTCCACCATGAGGATCGTGGCTTCATCTCTCGTAAGCTCAACGACCTCACAGCGCAGGGTATCCATACCAGCAAGCTCACACGCCCTTTTTCGCCGGTGTCCTGAGACAAGCTCATAGCGTCCATCGTCCTTTGGTCTGACCGTAGCGGGAGTAATCACCCCTCGCTCCTTGATGCTCTCCACAAGCTGGGTCATGTCCTCATCGTCCCGCACCTTGAAGGGGTGGTCGGGGAAGCTGTCGATCAGCTCGATGGGAATGTCCCGTATTCTGGCGAGCTTCTGCTCGTCCCGCATTTCCTGCGTGGAAAACAGGTCATCGAGCGTCGGCAGAACGAAGTCGCTCTTTCTGCCTGCCACTGGCTAACACCTCCCTTGTGAAGTCGGTATAAGCCTTTGACGCTGGGCTGCTGGGTTCATAGGCAAAAATGCTTTTGCCCTTAGAACTCACCTCGGCGGCTTTTACGGCGCTGGGAATGGATGCCTTATAAATCCGCATGATGCTCCCAAAGTTCGCTCTAAGGGCTTCTACGGTGCTTCTGGCGAGATTTGTTCGCCCGTCCACCAGTGTCAGCAGGATTCCGTCTATCTTCAGGCTGGGGTTGATGTGCTTCTTGACCTTTGAAACGGTCTGTAAAAGCTGGGTCATTCCCTTTGCCGGAAGATACTGTGCCTGAACAGGGATAATTACGCTGTCCGCTGCTGCAAGGGCGTTAAGCGTTATCATACCAAGCGAGGGCATACAGTCGATCAGGATATAGTCGTAATGGTCTTTTACCTGTTCGAGATATGTCCGTAGGGTGGTCTCTCTGCTCATTACCGTCACAAGGCTCATTTCCAGCGCTGACAGCTCCAGATTGGCGGGCAGGACATCGACCTTTTCTTCATGGTGCAAAATGCCGCTCATGGGGTCGCTGGGTTCCTCCCGCATTACCTCTGCCAGCTTTGTCGCCAGCGTGATGGAGAGTGCGTCCGTATCCTGCCAGCCAAGACATTTTGGAGTGTTTTTAACCCCTTCACTTGTTCCCGCTGGGAAACGCCTTTTGGGGACTCAGATTTGAAACTTTTTCAAAAATTTTTTAAAAACGCAAAAAAGCCCCTGCTTCTCAAATGAGAAACAAGCGGCTTGACTTGCCCTATTCAAATGTAATGCAAAATAAAAATAGGATTCCAACCATAATGGCTGAAATCCTATCAGGCTTTATTCAATTTACCTCCAAACCGGTTGCAACAACTTCATCTGTTGCAAAATGCTTTTGCTTGCAGCGTGTTGCAAAAGTGTTGCAAAATCGGTTTGGCAATTTAGGTGATGTCCGCAGACCCGCATAAATACTGGTTTTTTCGGCACATCACAACCCGTATAATCTACTCCCACTCGACAACTACTAATCAATTTTGTTTAGAGATTATTATTTGTTGTGTATACAGTTCTTTCGATTATTTGATGTATCCATATTATCCTGCCTATACGGGCTAATGTTATCATTTTGTTATCGGCATTGATAACACTCGCTCTGCAACTGCGGATAATACTTTTGAAATTCTGCACATTTATTATAATCGATGAGATCTCTAATTGCAATAGTAAATCTTTATTTTTACGCACAAATTCGAAAATTTGTGCGTATTTTGGCTTGTAAAAACAAAATTGATATGTTATAATAAATACGCACACAGAAATGGTAATGCTGTGCTTGAATTATTTGATTAAAGCAGGTGAACGAATGGACAATCAAAAACTTGCCAAAGAAGTGATTACAACAAAAGGCGGAATCGCAAAATCGGCTGATTTTGTTGCTGCCGGTATGCGGTCTGCGCATGTTGTAAATTTGTGTAATAGCGGTTTTCTTGAACGTGTACGACACGGTTATTACCGTCTTGCAGATATACAGGAAATATCAGAAGCCCGGCTCATCTCTACACTCATTCCAAAAGGAATTGTCTGTGTAGAGTCAGCTTTGTTTCACTATGGATATAGTGACTTTACCCCAAGAAAATGGTCGATAGCCGTTCCACGTTCCATGTCAAGAACGAAACTTGAAGTAGATGATCTATCGCTTCAAGCCTATTATGTGCCGCCGGAGCTTTATGAGTTGGGTAAAACAACAGATGATTTTGACGGTGTTACTCTATCTGTTTACGACCGTGAACGCACAATTTGCGATTGCTTTAAATACCGTTCCAGACTTGATAATGAAATGTTCAGCAAGGCGCTTAATGCCTATACGAATGATACAAATAAAAATCTGCAAAATCTTTCTGCGTATGCTAAAAAACTCAGGGTTTATAAAAAAGTTACAGAACTGATGGAGGTACTGCTCAATGGCTGATATTGCTGCATCCGTGCTCGCAAGATTGAAAAATAAAGCAAAAGAAAGCGGACGAAGCTATCAGCTTTGCCTGCAACTCTTCTGCCAAGAAGAATTCTTGCGTCGATTGGAAAAATCACAATATGCGGAAAATCTTGTACTGAAAGGCGGATTGTTCATCTATTCTATTACCGATTTTGATAGCCGTGTGACGGTAGATGTTGACTTTCTTCTTCGGAAAGTTCCCAATACTCCTGAGCAGTTGCGGGCAGTAATAGAAACAATCATTTCCACGCCTACAGATAACGATTTTGTATCCTTTGAAATTAAAGACATTGCTCCTATTGCCGTTGCAAAAAAGTACGCCGGCATCGGAGTTTCTCTTGTGGCTCGAATTAAAAATACAAAAACGCCGTTCAGTATTGATTTTGGCGTGGGTGATGTCATAGTACCAAAGCAGGAAAAACGAAAAATCCCCACTCAGCTTGATGATTTTACATCACCGACAGTAAATACCTATTCTCTTGAAACGACGATAGCCGAAAAGATTGACGCTATCCTAAGTCTCATGGAATTTTCGAGCAGAATGAAAGACTATTACGATATTTATTATCTTGCTAATAAATTTAATTTTGACGGCACAGTGCTGACCGAAGCACTGAGAAAAACATTTGAAAACCGTGGACATACCTTTACGACAGATCAGTTCGAGCAGGTTATGGCCTTTGACAGCGATGACGCCATGCAGAAGAAGTGGAAAGCATTTTGCCGAAAGATTGATACAAAGACCGATGATTACGGTACTGTATTAAAAACCATAAAGACATTTTTAACAAAGCCGTTTACATCGGCAGTAGAAGGCAAAAAATTCATTAAACAATGGTCTGCTGCCAATAGCGAGTGGATGTAATTCAGGAGGATATTATGAACAGGTTTGAAATTATAAATAGAATCGGTGACAGATACCATATCGGTAATACTGAAAGTGGCGAATTTAGTTATGCTCAAGCTTTAAAATCTGTTGGGAAAGATATTAAGGATTATCAAAAAGGAACCTCTGGAACACAACATCAGTATCTTGATCTTCGTTTTGAAAATGAGCGTTTAGCTGTTTTAATAGAAACAAAAAACAGGTTTAGCAAATGGGATAAAGCAAAAATACAGACTCAATTACAAGATTATGTGCGCTTTGAGAAGGCATATTCAGACAAAAAGATTGTAGCTATTCTTGCCGAAATCGATGGTGACGAAGTATGGGTTTGGTATGGCCAATCAGTTATTATTGATGATGAACACCGAATGGAAGAAGAAACTGTACTTCGATCGTTTGAAGAATATGAGAATCTATGCTTTGGTAGAGTAAATGACAAAATTAAGGTTGTTGACTCTATCAAGACGCTTAATGAAAAACTTCATTCTGATGGTATTAACGAGAAATTACGTAGCCAATTTGTTGGCACTTGCCTTCTCGCACTAAAAAATGGACTCGTATACCAAGATGTTAAAGAAACGCTTAATCCTAAAACTGGAAAGAAAATATCACCAGAAAAGGTTATTCTAAAAAATATCAAAGATGTCTTAGAGGGGTTGCTTACTCGTGGCGGTGACTTAAATAAGGCAGGTAAACTTGCGGTTTTAAACAATAAAGTTCTTGGGGATCAAGATGTTACAAGTCTTACTTATGCAGAACTTAAGGATATTTTAAAATTTATTGACGATAATGTTGTGCCATATATAAATGACAAAAGTACTGCGGGACAAGATTTGCTGAACTTGTTCTTTACTACATTTAATAAATATGTTGGAAAGTCTGATAAAAATCAAGCATTTACACCTGACCACATTTGCGATTTTATGAGCAAGGCCGTTGGCGTTAATAAGAATTCTCGTGTTTTGGATCCTTGTTGCGGAAGTGGTGCATTTCTTGTTAGGGCAATGACCGACGCTATGGATGATTGCGATACTGAGGAAGAACGTGAAGAAGTAAAGAAGAATCAAATTTTCGGCATAGAATATGAAGAGGGTGCATATGGCCTCTCCTCTACCAATATGCTAATTCACGGAGACGGAAACTCAAATGTCGTTCAAGACTCAATGTTTAAGCGTGCGAAATGGATTGCCGATAACAACATAAACATTGTTTTGATGAATCCTCCTTATAACGCCACCAAGAAATGTTGTGATCCTGATTACACAAAGAATTGGGATGCCAAGAAAAAGGAAGATCCCTCCAAAGGTTTGCATTTTGTAGAGTGGGTAGCTCGCCATGTTCCGTCCACCTGCCAAATGGCAGTATTACTCCCTATGCAAGCTGCTATTGGTAATAGTGGTGATGTGAAAACATTCAAAAAGAAAATGCCTGACAACTATACTCTTGATGCTGTTTTTTCGCTTCCGACAGAGATGTTTTATCCTGGTGCTGCAGCAGTTGCTTGTTGTATGATTTTTGATCTTTCTCAAAAACACGAAAAAGCAAACAAAGATACTTTTTTCGGTTATTTTAAAGATGATAAATTCATCAAGCGTAAAGGGTTAGGCCGCATTGAAAGAACAGATATAGACGGCAATAGTTTATGGGCAAAAACGAAAGAACAATGGTTGACATTATATAAAAACAAGCGGGAGGTTCCCGGTCTTTCAGTAATGCATA
Organism: Neglectibacter sp. X4; assembly: GCF_009917365.1. Classification (NCBI taxonomy): domain Bacteria; kingdom Bacillati; phylum Bacillota; class Clostridia; order Eubacteriales; family Oscillospiraceae; genus Neglectibacter; species Neglectibacter sp. X4. The sequence goes on from NZ_QWLE01000003.1 coordinate 12,763, forward strand.
AAGTGACTTGGCAAGATGAATGGCTTGCGGAAGCCTATATGGAAACAGATTACAGTACATTGTCATCAAATGATTTCCAAAAGGTTCTAAATGATTATTTATCCTATCTTGTCAAGGAGGGAGAAGTATATGAATCTTGATACTGCTAAATGGAAATTGTTTAATTTTGTAAAGATTTTTGACATAAAAAAAGGGTTCTATAATAAGAAACCCGAATCGTCCGGCGTTGGAACAATTCCTTTTTTAGGTGCAACAGATAGCAACAATGGCGTTACCGAACATTATACATACGAAGAAATAGAATCATCATCAAAAACAGGAGATGGTTCTAATGAATCAATAGAACGCAAAATATTTCCTGCCAACGCAGTATGTGTTACAAATAATGGTTCTGTTGCGTATGCATATTATCAAAATAAGCCATTTACCTGTAGTCACGATGTAAATCCTTTATATTTGTTAAACGGAGAATTTAATGAATATACAGGAATGTTTGTTGCTGCTGTTATTATGTACGATAGATATCGCTGGGGATATGGAAGGAAATGGCGTCCTGAAAGAATGATAAATTCTCAGTCGCGATTGCCGATTGTGTGTGACGAGCAGGGGCTTCCGATAATTGACGCTACATATAAATATTCAAGAGAAGGATTTACACCCGATTGGGAGTGGATGGAAAATTATATAAAAACATTACACCACAAACCGCTAACGACACAAGTAATCACTCAATCAGATGTTAATTTGAATACAACTGATTGGAAAGAATTTCTATTGCATCGTATTATGAAAGCAGGTATGGGAAATGGCATAGATGCTGTTTTAACTACGAGCGATAATCCTAAATATAACTATGTATCTCGTGACAGCAATGGTAATGGTGTTGTTGGTTTTGTTGATGAAATAGAGGGAGAAGAACCATTTCCTGCAGGGACAATGTCATTAGCATTAGGTGGCAGTTTCTTGGGTTCTTGTTTTATTTAAAAGAAACCTTTCTATACCGCACAAAATGTTGCTGTTTTACAAGAAAAAGTCCCACTATCGAACCACACCAAACTATTCATCGCCACTTTAATTAGAAACGAATGTAAAATAAAATACCAAGCTTTTGGGAGAGAACTTAATGCTCATTTTCGCAAGGATTTTACCATCAAATTACCCGTTAAACACGATGCGAATGGTGTTGTATATGATGAAACACACGAGTTTTCTGATGAAGGATTCATCCCCGATTGGGAGTGGATGGATAACTATATGAAATCCTTGCCGTATAGTGATAGAATATAAAAAGAGGTATCGTATGTGGAAAAAATTCAAATGGGATATGTTTGTTACTTCTTTTATTCCCCTATGGATATCAATCGTTATTGTTGATGTTTGGACTATTGTCTGTTTTATCTTAGAGAACTGGAATAGGAAGGGAGCGCTTTCTGACAATTTGATAAACGTATTGTATGGTAATTGTATTCAACTCGTGAGCATTGCTGTAATATCCATTTTGGTTCTCGTCAGTATTATTGGGATAAACTCTTTCCTGACAAGAAATTGGTTAAGAATAAAAAGCATCTTCCTGAAGGCAAGATTGAAAAAGCAACGAAAGCTAACAAACTGTCCTCTGAGTTTTTACTTGCATATATTTTGCCGATGATAGCTTTTGACTTTGGCAATCCGCAAAACTTAGTATTATTTATAATCTATTTTTCGGTATTGGCTTATCTTTGTATCAGAAACAACAATATCTATACGAATATTCTCTTGGAATTCAAAGGATATCGTATATATACCTGCGATTTGACTTGCAAAGTTTTAGATGATCACACCTACCACGACAGTATTGTCATCAGCAAAAGCGACCTAACGCAAGAAGAAGGTAACGATGTGCCTTACTGGGATTTTGAAAACTATATTTATATCACAGCAAATAGGGGTGGAAAATAATGAGCAAGGAAGTATTAAAAAGTATTTGCACATCAGCACAGAAAGATAGCTATAGCTGGGCTCTATATTTTTTCAAAATCGACAAAAGGGCAAAGCAACCGTTCAAGGTAAATAAAGTTAGGTTCAAAAACGATACCTATCTTTTGCAGTATGCAAAAAATCTTTTAAGTACCACTGAAACTTTTCAGATTGACCAGATCAGCGAGGTACAGGATTATGACGGCGAAAACAGTAAAGTATCTTGTGATAAGCTGCTATTAACGAACGAGCTTATTTCGGAACAATGGGAACTATTTTCGCAAGCAGTTGCAGCATCATCTGATCAGAAAATTGACGGTAAAATAAACGGTTACATATTGTGTGGACAACCTTCGGGACACGGAGACAAAGCTGTAACTTTCGTTAAAGTAGCAAATCCGATTACAAAATTAACAAATAAAAAGTCGGTCGTTTTTTCATCGACTGCTAACGATGAATTGGATTTAATAACTGATGATGTTTGCAGACTATATTTGACAGTTGATTTTATTGCCTACAATGATGTTATGTACATTTTTAACCATACGTTTGAGACGGTTTTTAATCTTGAAAAAACAATGGCAAAAGTTAAGCAGCATGCAATAGAAGAAATAGCTGGTACAAATGTGTTTAGCGATATTGGTATTTTCAAGTCTTTGGCCTCGAAATATAAATCATCTCGCACATTTATTACGCTCAAACCGGAAAGAATTAACCGAGTCAAGAACAAGCGAAGCAGAAAAGCAGTTGCTGATATGCTACATTTACCTCTTGATGCCAACGGTAACTTTGCTATTACAACGGCAGAAGAAGCGTCCATTCTGATACGCTACCTATGTTTCAAGATATTCCAAGACAACGAAACAAAAGATGTATTGGAAGCCAATACTGTGACAAAACTTAGCATTGAGCATTCTTCTCCCCAATAAACTCATTAAAAATGAGCTTGACTTGAAATGTACAGTTTTTTCTGTGAACGTTATTAACGAACTTTTAGCTAATCAAACCGAAAACGGCGGCAGAGAGTTTTATATCTCCCTGCCGCCGTTTTCGATTAGTTATAAATCAAATCAGTATTTACAATCTCCATTGCCATGCTACGGATATTATTCATTCTCTGCACCCATTCAAACTGATTATCTGCCTTTAGCTGTTCCGTCACACCCTCACGCTCTGTCATCTGCTTTACCAACCGAGAGAACATTTCCTCTGCCTGCTTGTCAATGTCAGCAAGGTAACTATTCAGCTTACCGCTTGTGAGCAGAGTTAGCTCTACTAATCAATCTGCCCAGCGGCAGAAAAGAAAAAAACCGCTGCTGGGCAGGCCGATTTTCTATGCCTGTTTGCTCCATGTGGCGGTTTTAAGAGATTAAAGCCGCCGTTCTTTTTTCTCCATAGAGAGCGACGCGGTAACGCTGACAGATACGGCGGCTGATAGGAGGCAGCCGCCATGAGGCGCATACCCATTCGACAAAATCTGACGAGGCTTGACCCGTCAAAAAAAGCCCGTCCTCCGCCTGGGGACATTCTGGCTTCGAGAATGAACTATACACAGCTACAAAGTGCAATTTTGTTCTGATTTTTCGCCCGGTAGGTCTGCGACCTGCCGGGCGATTTTTGTCGTTTCCTACGGTCTGCGCCGATCAGGAAAAATTATTTTCGCAAAGGGGGCTTTTAGCGGGTAGCAGACGGCGTTGCCGGTGTCATGTTAGCGGAAAGGGAGAGAACCACCACCATCCCCAACGAAAGGGGGTGAGAAGATGGAAGCTATCCCCCGCAGCTATGACGAGTGCCGGTTTGATGCCTTTTGCAAGTCGGTACTGCGGAACGAGGCCCATAACTATCGGCGCGGCTTAAAGCGCCAGCGTGACCGGCAGGTGTCGATCAGCGCTTTGTCGCAGGCAGATATGGACAAGCTCTCTACGGTAGATCACTACCCCAGCGAGCTATGAACTATGGCAGTTTTCAGAGTGGAACGGAACAAGGGCTACACCGTAATGAGCAACCACCACCTACGCAACAAGGAGCTTTCCCTAAAGGCAAAGGGGCTGTTGTCGCAAATGCTGTCACTCCCCGAAGATTGGGACTACACCTTGAAAGGCTTATCCCTTATCAACCGGGAGAAGATAGACGCTATCCGCGAAGCCATTAAGGAGCTTGAACGCGCCGGGTATATCGTCCGTTCAAGGGAACGCGACGAGAAAGGACGCTTGCGGGGCGCGGACTATGTGATATTCGAGCAGCCGCAGCCGCCGGATTTACCTACATTGGAAAATCCAACATTCTCTGCCTGTTCTTCCTGTTGGTTAATTTCCTCATTCAGTTGCAACAGCTTTTCCCGCAGTTCTTCCTGCTCCTGTTCGTAATCGTCAGAGAGCATTTGAAATCTGCTGTCAGAAAGTTTACCATTTGCGTTATCTTCAGAGAGCTTTTGTCAAGGGTAAATTATCACAAGAAATACTTGAAAATTTTGCAAAATAAGCACGGAAAAATCCAAGTACTTTTACGCTATATTTCAAGAGGCGTACTGTCTTTTTAGGGCTGAAATTTTATATAGCTACTGTAATTACAATAAAAATTAGGGCAGCCATAACAGTGTGCTGTTTCCAAGTTAGGCTCAAATACCCAATAAACTCACGAATCAAAGCGTTCAATGTGAAATACCATTTTGTCTTTGCCCCAAACCCCACACATTTCAGTCCCTGTTGTTTTGCCAGGAGCAGCGCCCGAAACACATGATACGATGTTGTTACGACTACGACCTTGGGCCGGTCTTTTTCCATTAGCCCACTCGAAAACAGCAAATTTTCCTCGGTTGATTTTGATCTACCTTCTACGATAATCTTCTCTATACCCACTCCCTTTTCTTCTGCATACCTCGCCATAGCCTCACCCTCGGCAATGTCCTCACCCGGGCCTTGTCCGCCGGACATAATCAGTACCGCGCCAGGATTGCTGTGCAGCAATTCAATTCCTCTTTCAATCCGGGCGGCAAGCAGCGGCGTGACCCTGGTGCCGATCACTCCGGCTCCCAAGACAACAATATAGTCCGCTTCCCGACGCTTTTTCCAATGGATTAGATTTAATGCCGCGGAGAGCAAATAAATGGCCATCAGGGACAGCATATAAGCCGCGGAGAGACTGATAAACAGATAGAGATTGGTACCAGGCCGCCCCTTCTCCAGACCGCCGGCCACAGGCCAGACGGTCAGATACAGGTACAGCAAAACAGAAAACAACATGGTCAAAAAATTGGCCGGTCTTAGACCCTCATGCCGGATCACCTTGATCCCCTCAACAAAAAGTGTGACAATCAAAATGACCGGAAACATGAAAACACAGCCTGCCGTCAGTAACAGCAGGGCCACCAGAATATTCATCAGAATTTCGTGTTCCGCCAACCAATTTGCGTACTCCGACAGAAGAAAAAACATCGTAACCGCCGAACAGAGCAGCATCCCCAGCATTGAAACGCCGCTCCATAATGTCCTTGGGTCATGTATCATAATCCAGGCAAAAACGCAGATCGAAATGCTCAGCAGAAAAAATGCGATTTGCAGCATATCAGCGTTCTCCCTCCTTTTGTCACATCTCTGGCTCTGTGCAGCATTTACCGCAACCCACGGGGACAGTAAAACCGTGCTGTACGGCGGCTTGGTTACACCGCCGCACAGCCGGTATTTTTTCAAAGCCGGTGGTCATAGCTCGTTTATGGTCTCCGTCACCGCCATATTCCGCATCCGTTTTGCTGGGGCATGAATCGCGACAATCGCGGCAACGCTGGAAAATGCAATAATAATGGCAAGCAGCTTTATTGGCAAATTCCACAGGGTTCCAAAATACCGCGTAAGCAGCTTGATATACAGGAAACGACTGAGAGCAACTCCTATGCCTCCACCGATTACAAGACCGGAAACAGAATAAATGAAGGCTTCTGCGGCAATCATCTGTGTAAGCTGATCGCCGTCCATACCAACCGCCCGCATAGCACCATACTGTTTTGTCCGGGCTGTTACGCTCATGGAAATGCAGTTCACAATGTTGAACAGGGTAATCATGGCAATAATCGCCAGGAAACTATATACAATAAAAACGGATGCCAAATAGGTTGCACGGTCTTGCCGGTTGCTTTCACGTTGATCCGTAAAAATAACATTGCTTTCAGCAAGGTCACTGATTTGCTTTACAGTATCATCCGCAGCATCTTTGCCCAACTGCACTCCGATCATGCTGTAATTCTGTTCTCCTGTAAGCCGGGAGAGGGTTTCCTGTGAACAAATAACGCTATATTCGCTGGGATACAATCCACCAGATAAGGCACAGACAATTTCAACCTCCTGCCCCGCGATCTGAATGGTATCTCCAACCTTGAGCGGATTATCCTTATTTGAAACCGTCATGACTTTATTGCTATCTCCGTAAATTCCTGATAAATCCCCTTGCACAAGGCTATCCTTTGCATTGTCCAACAAATAGTCACTGTATGATGTTATATTCACATGGTCAATTCCCTGCCGTGAAGAAGAAGCAGAAACATTCCCTATATATGTGCTGCCAAAGATATGGTCTACACCAGAAACAGAGCGAACGGTATCGCTTAAACTTTGACTTAACACAGGTTCGTTTGCATAGCCTGTCAGAGTAATATCTGGCTGCCATGACCGCAGCGACGGCATCAGCGCGTGTCCAAAATCCAGCCCTACCGTGAAGCAAAGGAACAGGATTATACTAAGAGAAAAGCTGGCTGTCATCAAAAACCAGTTTTTCTTGGATGCGATTGCGTGGTGAACCCCTAAAGCCTTTTCAACCCTGCCAAAATTCAGCCGCATCGTATGCCGTATAGAGGGTGTCGTATCTGAGCTGCCGGAAACTGCCGCCATGGGAGAAACTTTAGCCGCGCGTTTCGCCGGAGATTGCGCCGCCAGAAGGACCGTAACAATTCCAACCAATGCTCCGCTCATCAAGCCCACCGGACTCAGGGCAAGCACAGACATTGTTTGAAATTCACCGCCGATTCCATAGCGCAGTACCGCGCAAATACTCCAACTGATTGCCGTACCTAAGAGCAATCCAACAGGCACAGCCGTTTTGCACCAGTTTAATGCCTCCAGACGCACATAGCGGATGATCTGCCTACGGCTTGCACCAATGCAGCGCATCATACCAAAAAATTTTGTCCGTTGGGCCACATTGCTGCTCATGCTTCCGGAAATCATCAACACACCGGCCAGCAGCACCAAAACAAACAAAATTGCTGCCAGACCATAAATGTTGCTTACAGAATCATTATTGCTTTGCCCTGCCATACCCATGATTGCGGTATTTTCAGAAACGCTTCCCTCTGGCAGATCATATTGTTCTTTTATTTCCGTAATTGCTCTGGAAGCCTTTGACGCATTTTGAAACTGAATATAACAGGTTGGGTTAAGCGAAATACCGTTTTGTTCCATGAGCGAAGCGAACGCTGTCCGCGTCATATACACAGCAACCAGATACGTCTGTCCCTGATAATATTCCCGGTCATCCGACCCAAAACCCGCTATGGTAAAGCCGGCAGTCCCCGCAGGGGTCTTGATTGTTACGCTGTCCCCGATCTGCACATCCAAAGCGAGCTTTGCGTTGGAGCTAATGATGCTGGTTTCCGTATCGGAGGCGGTAAGGAAAATAATGGGGACCTGGGAGGTCTGCCGGACCTTTTTGCAGAACTCGAACCCGGAACCGTCCGGGAGGGAAACATCCAGGACCAGCAGATCATATTTTCCCTCTTGCCAGAGGGCTTCGGCCTCCCGGAGTGTGCGGGCGATGTCCAGCTCGTGGCCCGCCTTTTGAAAGGCAAAGGAAAGCCCATTGATTAGGCTCAAATCATCTTCTAACAGCAGTAGCTTGCTCATATGAAACCTTCTTTTTATTCAACGCTTGGTATTTCTGTCAGCCATAGTATAATTCAAGCAGCTTTATAATGCAAGTCCGGTTTAATGAAAGCTGAGGCTGCCCAGCAGTGGCCAGCAATGTTTTAGGAATATCCTTTTGGATATTCCTAAAACGCTGGTTGGGGTTCCCCCAAGCCCCTGACTGGCCGCTCTGCGTCCAGTCGAACACGCCTGACGGCGTGGCTTTTCCGCTCCCTTCGGTCGCTCATTCCTGCACATCCGCGCAGGAAGATCGGGGCACAGTTGCGCCCCATCAGGAGTGTGTCGGTTCCGGCACAGGATTACTATGGGAAATCAACCGGGTAGCGGGGTCAATCGTAATGATCTCCCGGCCCATCTTCTGCGCATAACGCATGGTCGCCGCCGTTCCGCCGCGCCGTTCTCCGTTGTAGACGGCCAGCAGAGCGGCGGCGTGATCGACAAGAAATCGGTTGCGCTCCAGCATACAATTTTTGTGGTAGGCTCTGCTGACGTAGACGATGGAATCCGCTCTGTCCAGAATAGAATAATAGAGGTTGATAATGTCATTAAACAGGTTATCCAGCATGGCCTCCGGTGTGTCAAGCTGTTCCGCTCCCGCCGCGCCGGGTTCGTCAACCACGATCCAGACGTAGCCGATTTTCTTAGAGTAAACAATGTCAAAATAGTTCTGGTCATCAATATAATTCTCAAAGGCTTTGAGAATGGCATCCAGTTTTTTCTTCTGCTCAGTTGTGTAAATCATAATTCATCGTCCTTTCTTTTGGCCCTCCGCACAGAGCAAGTATAACGCCGAAAGTCAAATATTACAATACTGGTATTTTTATAATCTGCCCGTTTGCCCCATAATCTTATTTTGAGAGGGGGCGAGGGCGATTATGTTTGCAATCCGCTTGAAAAATCTGCGTCAGTCAAGGGAGTTGAATCAAGTTCAGCTTGCGGAGAAGCTGGGGGTTAAAAAGCAGAGCATCAGTAATTGGGAAAACGACAATATCATGCCGTCCATAGATATGCTGATAAGAATTGCGGATTTCTTCCACGTCAGCACCGACTATCTGCTGGGCCGGGAAGTGCAGGAGGCAAGCGCCCCGCAGATGTTGGATATAACCGGTCTCACTCCCCGTCAGATAGAACACATCCAATTCATTGTACCGTAAAGATACGGTCTTTCTTTTTTAAGCCATAGAGCATACCGAGATATTCCTGCATTTCCTCACAGAGAAAATGTGGCATTTTAATCGTGCGGTTGCTTTTCTTTGTTTTCGGTGTTGTAATCACATCTTCGCCGTGTAAACGCTGATAGGATTTGTTAATCGTTACTGTTTCCTTATCAAAATTAAAATCGGCGGCGGTTAAGGCTAATAATTCGCCCTCACGGATACCGCACCAGTAGAGCATTTCAAAAGCGTAAAAGGAAACAGGTTTGTCCATCATTTCATAAGAAAATTTCTTGTATTCCTCTTTTGTCCAGAACAGCATTTCCTTGTGTTCCTCACTTCCCATATTTCCGACCTTTGCGGCGGGATTGGAGCGTAGCTCATAATAGCGCACAGCGTGATTGAATATAGCTGATAATTGATTATGCAGCGTTTTCAGATAGGTCTGTGAATACGGCTTTTTCTTTTCGTCACGGTAGGCAAGCATTTCATTCTGCCAAGTGATAATTATTTACTCTCCTTTCCTGCTCCGTAGAGCCTTTCATAAAAATACTGGCGGTTTACACGCCCTGCAATCGTAATAAATCCCTGTGCTTTCAGTTCCTCGTTCAGCTTTCTGATGAGCTTATAGGCATAGGGCTTTGATACGCTTAGCTCCTGTGCCACATCATCGGCACGGATAAATTTGTTTTCCATATCGTCAGTCCTTTCATAAAATTATTAAGTTGCCGTTTTTCCCGAATGTCATTTTTCTATGCCTGCCCCTTTCTCAGCGGCGTTGCTTTGCTCGCTCTCCAAAGGAGAGAGGTTATCGCAAAGTCATATCCCATTCGGACGGTCATTCAGTTGTAAGTATTAAGCGTATTTGCTTAATACTCTTTAATTATACTAAGCATATTTGCTTTTGTCAAGCGGTTTTCGAGAAAATATTAAACTTTTTTGTTTTATTTCCTCTTGACAATCCCTAAACATATATGCTATACTGGGTGCATAATGAGATTGCACCCAGTACAAGGTTCTGTCAAGCAGGAAAGGGTGGAGATTTTCACAGAAAATACTACCCGTGGCTTGACAGGTTCTTATACTGATTACACATACATAGACAAGGAGTGAAAAACACTATGGCAATCGGTGAAAGAATACATTTTTTTAGACTTCTGCGTGGAATGACGCAGAAATATCTCGGTACGGCTGTCGGCTTTCCCGAACGGAGCGCCGATGTACGATTGGCTCAATACGAAACAGGCTCACGCAAGCCGAAAGCGGACTTAACCGCCGCATTGGCGCAGGTACTTGATGTTGCGCCACAGGCTCTTGATGTTCCCGACATTGACAGCTATATCGGTCTTATGCACACCTTATTTACCCTTGAAGATGTTTACGGTCTGACCGTCAGTGAAGCAGACGGAGAAATCTGTCTGAAAGTCAACAAGGACAATAGTAAGGACGCTGCCGAACTCTCAAAAATGCTTTGTGCTTGGAAAGAACAGGCGGACAAGCTATCTTCCGAGGAAATCAGCAGGGAAGATTACAATAACTGGCGTTATCACTATCCGAAGTTCGATACCACGCAAATCTGGGCGCAAGTTCCCTCGCAGGAATTAAGCGATGCATTGGTCGAGCAATTCAAGGACAAGCTGAAAGATATGTAAAAACAGTGAGGAACAATACTATGACTATTTTTAAAATATTAACTTCTATCATATTGCTTGTTTTCTATGCTTGCTACTATGCAAAGAAAATAGAGCAAACGAAAAAAGGAATCCGTACCACACAGATCGGAAAAGGAAAGCAAGGCGTTCCTCTATATATTGAAATTACAATGGGTATTGCAACATTCTGCGTTGTGGTTGTAGAGGTCATAAGTATTGTGTTAGACTGGTCTATTTCTCCTGTGTGGGTTAGAATTGCAGGACTAATTATCTCTGCATTTGGAGTCGCACTTTTTATAACAGCTATGCTTACAATGCGTGATAGTTGGCGTGCAGGCGTATCGAAAGATAAAACAGAGCTTGTCACATCAGGAGTATTCAAGATAAGCCGTAACCCAGCCTTTCTTGGCTTTGATCTTATGTATTTAGGCGTTTTAATGGTATTTTTTAATTGGGTGCTTCTCATATTTTCAGCCTTTGCAGCTCTTACGCTCCATTTGCAGATTGTAAACAACGAAGAAGACGCAATGTTATTGGCGTTCGGTGATGAATATCTGAATTACAAGAAAAAGGTAAACAGATATTTAGGAAGGAAATAAATAGGCGAACGACAAAAGCCCTTAGCTATGAGTTACTACCCACAGCTAAGGGCTTTATAATATGGATTGTTATATCAGAAAACCATTCTCTTTCATTCTCTAACCCTAAAACCACTGAATTACAAGAATAATCGCTCTGATATAACTGTTATCAATTTGTTATCAAAAGACCTCTTGAAGTATCGCAAACCCGCATAAACACTGGGTTTTTGCGACCTCTCAGTTTATTCCCACTCAAGTCTTGGGCTTTGATTTAGGGTTATAAAATGCACTCTCGATACGCATTTTGTCCAAATAATCCACGTATTTCGGGCTGTGCATAGGTTTCTTACGAATTTTGTAGCCGTTTTGTAGCCAGCTATTTTATACGTACTAACCGTTCGCAACGACTTATTTTGAATGATTTGCAGCGGGTTTCGGTATGATTCCTGCCAATAATCACCCGGAATTGACCGCCTGATTCACCTCAAAAAACATCTTGGAGGTATGACCATGAGCAAACTTATATCCTATCAATTCAACATCGACACAGCCTGCGTAGAATTGGTTTTTGACGATAGAAGCCAGATTTCCATTGACTTCACCGCCGTTGAAAACGAAGTTGCCGATAACCGCTTCCAGCGGTCAGAGCTGGATTATCTGATCTACAACGCCCCGCTTGCTTATGCCGATCTGATTCTGAACAGCAAGCTGAACGTCCTGTTTGAACAAACCGACATACATGGTGTATCCCTCCTTTCTGAGAAGATAAATTCGTTTGTCAGCCCATATCGGCGGCAAGAGCCTGGTCGATGAGCTTTTGCAGCGTCTCCGCCTGCTTCTTTTCCGTGATGGCGCCTACGATGGGGTCACCCACGATATTGCCGTTGCGGTCAACCACATAGGTGGTGGGGTAGGCAAAAATGTTTGTAGTGAACTTTCCCGCCTCGCCGTCGGAAGCGAAATACACATTCTGGTAGGTCACGCCCTTCTTGGCCAGTACATCTTTTGCTTCGGAAATTGCCGCTTCATCGCCATCCAATGTGAAGGTGTTGACACCGATGAGTGCGCCGCCCTTCTTCGCAAGCTCCTTGTTCAGTGCGTCCAGCTCGGAAAGCTCGCCCACGCAGGGATTGCAGGTGGTGAACCAGAAATTCACCACGGTGACGGCGTTGGCGGAGAACAGCTCGTCGCTCTTCACCGTGTTGCCATCCAGGTCCTTGCCCTCAAAGGCGGGGAATTTCTGCATGCTGCCGTCATCAGGCGGCGTGGTCATGTCGCTGCCCGCGGGCACGCTCATAGCGCCATCCGTAGATTGCTGTGCCGCCTCGGGGTACTTTTTCTCTATCATGGTCAGCTTGTTTTCAATCTCGCGGATCTTCTCCGCCGCCTCCTTGAGCAGCTTCAGCTCATCCTCCGTAAACTGATCTTTGGAACCTTCGATGGTGTCCAACAAGAACTCACCATAGTTTTTGCCGTCCTCCTGCATGGTCATGCCCTTGTCGGCCGCCATGAAAACCTTTTCCCAAAGCGCTGTGTCCTCCGAGAGAATGGCATTTTCCTGCGCCATCAGCTCCTTGTGCATGGCAACCGCTTCCTCGGCATTCTTCGGTTCGCTGCTCATTTCGTCCATTTTGTCTCCGCCCTTTGTGCCGCAGGCTGCCAGAGAGAGCACCATCAGTGCAGTAAGCAGCAGCGCCAGAATTCTGCCGGCAGTATTCGTCCTATTCATCTTCATTCGTTTTATTCCTCCCTGTTATTGTTGTTTGTCTGTAGCGTTTCCGCTGCTTTTGCCTTATCTTTACCGTCTCCGAAGCCGTAGCGGAAGCACACGGCTTTCGTCGGACAGGCGCGGATGCACATTCCGCAGCGGATGCACTCGGTATGGTTGGGCGTTTTCGTCACATCCACATCCATCTTGCAGGCTCTGGCGCATTTCCCGCAGGAGACGCACTTATTCTTATCCACCTTCATCTGGAAGAGGGACACCCGGTTGAACAGTGCGTAGAACGCGCCAAGCGGGCAGAACCACTTGCAGAACGGTCGGTAGAACAGTACGCTCAGCGCAATCACCGACAGCAGGATGCTGAATTTCCATGTAAACAGCTTGCCCAGCGCCGCCCGGATGCCGGAATTTGCAAGGGACAGCGGGATGGCTCCCTCCAGCACGCCTTGGGGGCAGAGGTATTTGCAGAAGAACGGGTCTCCCATGCCAACATCGTTCACAAGGAACGCCGGTAGCAGGAAAACCATCACCAGCAGGACAGCGTATTTCAGGTATGTCAGCGGCTTCAGCCTCTTTGTGGAAAGCTTCTTAGTGGGGATTTTGTGCAGCAGCTCCTGAAACCAGCCGAAGGGGCATAGAAAGCCGCAGATAAAGCGCCCCAGCAGCACGCCCAGCAGAATGAGGAAGCCTGTGATATAGTAGGAGAAGCTGAACTTGGAAGACCCCACCACCGCCTGAAACGCCCCGATGGGGCAGGCCCCGGACGCCGCCGGACAGGAGTAGCAGTTCAGCCCCGGCACGCAGACGGTCTTCCCCGTCCCCTGATACAGTCCGCCCTTGAGAAAGTTCGGCAGATGCAGGTTGGTCAGCAGCGTCGCCCCCGCCTGAATCCAGCCCCGGAAGCGGGACATGGTCTGTGAAACGCCTGAAAACTTTTTACCCAATGCCCACACACTCCAGACATAATTTGATTGCTTTGCTCAGCACTGTCGCCGCCTCGCCCCGCCAGACACCAAAGCACAGCATGGCGGCTCCGGCCATCAGCAGCACGATCTGCGCCGCGGCCTTTTTCCCGCAGCTCATTTTTCATCACCCTTTCCGATTTTCTGCCCCCATCATAGCGCGGGAGAGTTAAAGTCTCTGTTAAGAACGAAAACTTAACGCAAACTTTATCTGTTTTTGCTATAATGAAAGCAACACAAATACGAAGAAATAAAAAGGAGGGCTCTCATGCACCTTTTAGTAATTGAAGATGAACGCGCCCTGTGCGAGACCATCGTTCGCAGCCTGCGGCGGCTGGCCTACAGTGTGGACTACTGCTATGACGGCGAAAAGGCGCTGGCGTTTCTGGGCGTGGAACGATACGATCTGGTGCTTCTTGATCTGAATCTGCCGAAAAAGGACGGCATGACGGTGCTGCGCACCCTGCGGCAGACCGACCGGGAGACGCGGGTGCTGATCCTCTCCGCCCGCAGCGAAGTGGAGGACAAGGTGCAGGGGCTGGATGCCGGGGCGAACGACTATCTGGCGAAGCCCTTCCACTTGGCGGAGCTGGAGGCCCGCATCCGCAGCCTGACATTGCGGCAGTTCACCCAGCAGGATGTGCTGCTAAGCTGCGGAGGCCTGACCTTTGACACCCGCTCCCGTACCGCCACCGTCAACGGGCAGACGCTGACGCTCACCCGGAAGGAAACGGGAATCCTGGAATACCTGATGGTGCATCAAGGAAGGCCAGTAAGTCAGGAGGAGCTGATGGATCACGTTTGGGACAATAGCGTGGACAGCTTCAGCAATTCCATTCGCGTCCACATCTCCGCCCTGCGCAAAAAGCTCCGCGCCGTGCTGGGCTATGACCCCATCCGCAACCGCATCGGCGAGGGCTATCTGATGGGAGGCGAGGAGGAATGAAGCGGCTTTCCCTGCAGTGGCGCATCACGCTGATGTCCGTCCTGCTCATCGGCATCACCTGCGTGGCCATGAATTTGCTGCTGTGCTCCTCCGGTGTGTACTATATGGACACCATTGCGGACAGTTTACAAGGCGGCGGCACGGTGATCCTGAATGATGGCGGAGCGGCGAGCTTTGACCCGCAGCTCATAGCGCCCAACGAGGAGTTGACCATCGTCGTCGATGGGGTGCAGGGGCACTTCCGCACCACCAACTGGTACATCACGGCGGCGGTAACGCTGCTCAGCGGCATCCTCGCCTATTTCGTCAGCGGACGCGCTCTCAAGCCCCTGCGCAGCTTTACCTCGCAGGTGGAGCAGGTGCAGCTGAACAATCTTGCCGATATGAGGATCGATGAAGATGCTATTTCGGAGTTCCGGCAGCTGAGCCGCTCGTTCAACCAGATGCTGGAGCGGCTGAACAACGCCTTTTCCGCCCAGCGGCAGTTCACCGGCAACGCCGCCCACGAGCTGCGCACGCCACTGGCACTAATGCAGGCGCAGTTGGAGCTGTTTTCCGCGGAGCATCCTGATGTGCGACCGGAGACGGCGGAGTTCCTCACGCTTTTGCGTGAGCAGACGGAACGGCTGATACAGATGACCAGGACACTGCTGGAGATGAGCAATCTGCGGCAGGTGGCGCGGAACGAGCGGATCCAGCTCGCTCCCATGATCGAGGAGATCTTCACAGATCTTGCGCCGCTCTCAGATAAGCTCGGCGTCACGCTGACGGCGGAGGGCGACGGCATTATGACCGGCAGCGATGCACTAATCTACCGGCTGATCTTCAACCTGACGGAGAATGCTGTCAAGTACAACCGGCCGGGCGGCTCGGTACGGGTTTCTGTCACTCAGGAGTTGGAAAAGCTCCTGCTCCGCGTCTCCGACACTGGCTGCGGCATCCCGGAGGTGTATCAGCGCAGTATCTTCCAGCCCTTCTTCCGGGTGGACAAGTCTCGCAGCCGGGAATACGGTGGCGCAGGACTGGGGCTCTCACTGGTATGGGAGATCGCCGACCTCCACGGCGGCTCCGTTTGGGTAGAGAAAAGTTCGGAGAAGGGCACTACCATTGTGGTGGGGTTGCCAACGCAACAATCAACGAAGCCCTAAAACCCTTTTGGCTCTTCGGTAGAATGTGTGGGTGGCAGATTTGCTGAAAATCAGCCATAGCAATGGTTTTCAGGCATTTGGAGTGGTACACAAAAAAGGGCTGAAAATAGCACCGTGTCACAAGCCAGTCAAGGCACCGGCTTTGCCTCGCCTGCGGCGGCCTTGACAGCCTTGCGCCACAGTGCTTGCAGGTAGTCAAGAGGGGCTTGCGCCCCTCTCTGGCAGATGCTGCCCATATCCGATTTTCCTACCCACACATTCTACCGAAGCCTCACCCTTTTATTCGTTTTTCGCCGCTTCGCTTGCCGCCCTGCGGCGTTCCTCTCTGTATGGGGCGGTCAGCCGGAAAGAGAAGCGTCCCTTTTCAATCTCAAATTCCTTGCAGCCCGTGTCCGGGTCTACGTCCGTCAGCTTGCAGACGGCAGGGTGTTTGCGGCTGTATGCGGTCAGCCTGTTTTTGAGGTCGGTGTTGTGGGTGCGGATGAAGATGGTGGGGTCTTTCTCGTCAAAATAGATTTCGGTGGTCTTTTCCTGTTTGGTAAGTCCTGTTCTCATAGGCTTATCCTTTCTGCGGCTCTGTCACGCAATAGGGGTGTTTTTCGGGGATTTTCTTCGGCTCTTGACTTGGGAAAAATGGCAATTTTCAAACAGGAGCGCGCCGGACGATGTCTGCCCTGTCCGACGCGCTCCCATTCGATAAAATGCGTTTTTTCCGGCTCTACATAGGAATCAGCGAGCTTCGTCCCTCGTGACCGCTTTTTCTCTGAGCGGATGGAAGAATCGCCACAGATTATTACGCTGAATTACATCCTCATAGCTGCGGACTTTCCCGCGCAGCTCCGTATTTTCACGCTCCAATTCTGCCGCACGGAGCTTGCTGTGGACAGACTTATAATCAGAAATTTCCTGTTTCAAACTGTCAATCTCAGCCTTGAGCTTTGCAATCAGTTTGTTTGCCGCATCCACCGCCTTTTGCAGTTTGGATTCCTTTTTCTCTGCTGTAACATACTTCTTTGCCAGAGTGGAAAGTCGGTCAAAGTCCTCACGCTCCACGGCAACTTTGGATGAGAAGGGAATGGACGTTGCCACGATTTTTTCGATAGACCGCACATCGACCCGCTGATTCTGGATTTTTTCAATTTTGCTCCTAAGCGTTGCTGGTTAGTTGAATCGTGAGGCGGCTGCCCTCCATCTGCGCCAACAGATGGGATGAGGGCGGTCGTTTTCTCATTTCCCGTCATTTCGCTCACCTCCGGGAATCTGGAAGCCGTAGAACTTCTGCTTGAAATACTGGGCAGGGCATTTTCCGGCAACGGTCAGATAGCCTTGGGCTTTCAGCTCCCTGTTCATTTCCCGGACGATCTGATACGCCTTGCTGCGGCTGATGCCCATGATCTCCGCCACCTCTGACGCTGTGATAAACTGTGCTCTCATAGTACCTCCTGTTTCAAAGTATTTTTCTCGGATTACGCATCTTCCATTCATTCTCGCTCTGCCAGTTCTGTTGAAAAGCGTATCCTAAGTGCATATTTATTATACGCATACAAGGCGCATCTGTCAAGCCTTTACGAAATAAAAATATGTACTTGCAATTCGCTTTATTCTGTGGTATGATATGGACGAGGTGAATCAGATATGGACAATTTCGATTATCCCGCCATCGGGCAGAGAATTAAGCAACTCCGAAAACGGAAGGGGCTGAACCAGACCGAGCTGGCACAAATGCTTAAAAAATCCCTCCGCACCGTACAGAAGTACGAAACCGGAGAGATTGAAGTGTCGATTGCCGTTGTCAATCAGATCGCAGACCTGCTGGACACGACCTCAACCTATATTCTTGGGTATGAATCCAGCACGACACAGATCAGGACGCTTGCCGACGTAATGGACTTCCTCTTTAAGCTGGAAACGGTAGAGGGCATCGACTTCAAGATCAATGTGCAGAAGCCGCCCCGCAGCAAACAATGGGAGTGCTCGGTTTCCTTTGATGGAAAGAGCACGGCAGAGTTCAACGCAGATATGTGCCTGTTCCTTGAACAATGGGAGGATGAGCGCAGCGAGCTTCGCGCCCATAACTCCACGCAGGCAGCATATAAGCGCTGGAAGGAGCAGACGCTTGCATACTATGCCGCGAACGCAGTCAAATGCACAGAACCAGAAGAACTTGACCGTGACGAACTGATTGCAAGACGGACGGAGCTTTTGGAAAAGGAATATGGTAAAAACGAGAGTAATGAGTAAATAACCCTATCAAAGCCTGATTCTTGAGGGAAGGAGGTAAAAATGTCAGTAACAAAAGACGGCGACACCGGTCGCTGGATGTCGCAGATCCGGGTAACGGATTGGACAGGCAAGACCATCCACAAAAAGAAGCGCGGCTTCGCCACCAAAAAGGAAGCCCTTCAATGGGAACGTGACTTCATCAGCCAATCCACAGGCAGCCTCGGTATGACCTTCGGCGACTTCATCGCTTTGTATGTCAAGGATATGGAGCACCGCCTCAAGCCCTCCACCGTTGCCAGCAAGAAATGGCTGATCGACCTGAAGGTAACGCCCTTCTTCAAGAAAATCCCGCTGAACGAGATCAAGCCCACTCATGTGCGCCAGTGGCAGAACTCTCTGACCAGCTACCGCGATGAAAGCGGCAAGCCCTACTCCCAAACCTATCTCAAGTGCATCAACAACCAGCTCACAGCAATTTTCAACTACGCAGTCAAGTACTATGGACTGAAAGAGAATCCATGCCACAAGGCAGGGAGCATGGGTAAGAAACACGCCGATGAGATGCTGTTCTGGACAAGGCAGGAGTTTCAGACATTCATTGAGGTCATGAAAGACCGGCCTGCCAGCTACGCGGTATTTATGACCTTGTACTTCACCGGAATCCGTGAAGGAGAGCTATTGGCGCTTACGCCGTCGGACATCGACTTTGAAAAGAAAACCCTGACGGTAAACAAGAGCTATCAGCGTCTCGGCAGAGAGGACATCGTCACCACGCCGAAAACGCCTAAGAGCAACCGCACCATCCCTATCCCTGATGGACTCTGCACCTGTTTACAGGAGTATATGTCCCATTGCTACGGGCTGCAAAAGGACGACCGGCTCTTTCCCTACACCAAGAGCTTTCTGTATCACGAAATGGAGTATGGCTGCAAGGCATCGGGGGTAAAGCGCATCCGGGTGCATGACATTCGCCACAGCCACGCCAGCCTGTTGGTGGAGATGGGTTTCTCCCCGCTGCTGATCGCGGAGCGGCTCGGACACGAGAAGGTGCAGACCACGATGGACACATACAGCCACCTGTACCCCAACAAGCAGGTGGAGGTAGCCAGACAGCTTGACGGCATTATGCCGTGAGCCTCTGGCTACAAAAAACGCCGCAAATGTAGCCAATTTGTAGCCAGCAAAAAAGAAAAATCCTGAAAAACGCTGTATTACCAACGCTTTTCAGGATTCAGAAAACACTAAATATTTATTCCCACTCGTTGCTGGGTATCCTATTCTAACGGATTTTGCTTTAGAAATATGATACCCTGTTCTTTTGAATATTTGATATATCCATATTATCCAGCCTATACGATGGGCTGTTATCATTTTGTTATCAACGATGATAACAGAAGTAAAAGTCTCACTCTATCATTTTCATAGCATATACTCCGTATGATACACATGATATAAAAAGGGTGTTGGGGATATCCCAGCGCTCACTAATTATTCACTCAACTTCTTGCGCTACCTAGAAGCATTCTTTTCTTCCGTTATTCTGTTCGCAATTGCTAGGACAAGTGCTTTCCGTTATATCCTCTCCACGTTCAAAAGGCATCATTTCACTCTCCTGTGTTACATGATGAGTTACAATAATTTCACCTTTTCCGCATTTGCATTTGCGCCTGCTAGTTTTATAAGAATAATCTACAAATTTCCATCCCATACCCATATTATAGTCCTTCTTTGATGATGCATTAGTCAGTTTTGCTTATGGAATTTAGTTCGGATTGTTTCCATTATCCAGATAGTACGGGCTATCTGATTTTCTGTTGCCAGTACTAAAATTATGGATTGAGCCAATCACGGTCAGGACGAGCTAACAAGCGAGCGTTGTTCATTGCCTGATCAAGAGTTAAGCAAGTTGATGCACGATACATTGTTCCATAATCTTCCACAATTATTGCCAAGTCAGCTGTATCTTGTGCAGCTAAACATAATGGAATCAATAATTGAATAGTTCCAGAAGTTATAAAATACTGTGGAACTGCAATTTTATAGTTACGGCGCAGCCTTTCTCTAGCAGCCTTTACACTACCATCAATAATTAATTGCAATTGATAATCCGGCATTGTTGAAAAGGGATTTGGAAATCGTGCCTTATTATCTTGGATAATATGTTCGACATTTACAATCAACTCTTTTCTCGGATCAAAAATAAGCTTTGTTGGGTCTTCCCAATAAAACGCCATTTCGGGTAACTTAGGGTAGCGGCGAACTTCATTATCACCTCTTCGGAAAAATTTTGAAAAGTACCAATAGCAATCTATATTTGGATTTGTATTTTCGCAAAACTGCATATATATAGGTTCATGTTGCACCTTAGAGAGTAGACCTGTATCAAAACAACAGAACCCAAAATCGCTAGAATATGCGACTTTTTTCTCGCGAGCCAATCGAATGTATGTGTTCCGAATATAATTTTCTAATATTGGAAAATCAGTCGTTGTTCCGAGTGTATTATGATAATTCCAATCTTCGTCTTCTACTAAATTTGCTAAGTCTTCAATCACGCCATAAAAATCAGCGATTTGTGCAAATTCATAAAGAGACTCTGGGAGATCAAAAACATCACGTTTCATGTTCGGGCTCCTTTCTCACATGTGGCCTATAACTCGTTGGCTACACATCTCTACAATGTAGTCATTAACCTTTTGCCGAAATTCCAATTCGTAGCTTTTTAGGATAATCATATTAGAAGGTACATTTTTCAACTCATTTGTACCTGTTGCTTTTTGTAAAATAAGCACCAAAAAACTACAATTTCTTTTTGCCCCTGCGTCGCTAAGTAGCCTTATTGCCTGTTCTGGTGTTTCATTTACCTTCTGTATTTTAATTGCAACTGGAGCATCTAAATAATGCTTTTTCAAAAACGCATCTATTCCTTTGTTACGTTGAACGATATCACATTCAAACTGGCTCAGAATTGCAAGTTCAGCTGTTGTTTTTGTTTGATATGGGATTACTCCAACCTTTAACAATGTGGATTCTGTTTTGATTGGATTAGAAAGTCTCTCTTGGCACAACTTAATTGCATCTGTATTTACATCAATTCCGATAAAATTACGCAACATCAGCTTTGCGGCAACTAAAGTAGTACCACTGCCACAAAAAGGGTCTAAAATCAAATCACCTTCATCTGTGCTTATGCGAAGGATTCTTTGGAGAAGTTCAACAGGTTTTTGGGTTGGATACCCGACACGCTCTCTCGCTTTTGGATTTAGGAAAGGAATATCCCATACATCGGACATGGGAACCCCTCGTTTCTCCTTAGCCATAACGATATTTCCACTTTTATCTCTCTTATAACTGGCCTTGCCCACTGCATTTCGCTCTCTTTCCTGTAGTATCTGATCCAGATTCGTGGTGGGTGAATATTCTCCATAAATAACATTAAACTTAAAATTTGGAGACTTTGAATAGAAAAAAATTGTTTGATGTCCTGCTAATAGTCCCTTTTTCGAATTTGACCAGCGTTTGTATGTCCAAATGATTTCACTTCTAAAATTATCTTCTCCAAATATCTCGTCTAGTAATATCCTAATATAATGGGAAGAAGAAGTATCGCAGTGCAAAAAGATAGAACCTGTATCTTTCAAAACTCGGTGCATTTCTGAAAGTCGCTCTTTAAGAAATAATAAATAAGATTGACGTGAATCCCAGACGTCAGAAAAACCGTAAACATTTCCATTGGAACCCCGAGACATTTGGTGTTTCTGCGTAAAGAAAGGTGGATCTAAGTAAATCATATCCACAGTTTCTTTTGCCAAGGTTTTTATACCATTCAAACAATCATCATGGATTAGCATAGTATTATCATTGCTCCCTAGAAATCGCAATCTTTTCAAGGATTTCAAGCAGGTCAATACCAGTTAGTTCATGGATATACTGCCATGCACTATCCCCATAAAAATACTTTCCACCTATCCCTTGATACAATGTTTCAAGTGTTTCTTGAATCCTTATTGCTTGAGTACGTTGTGGATAGTAAAACATTACTCTCACTGGGGTATAACCCTTTTCTCGAATAACCTTCACCCGTGTATGTTCTTTTGTTATATGATCGCCATCTGTAGTTGCATCTCTCCATTTGATTTCGTGAGCAGCATTTCCAACTAAGCAATCAATTTCAAATGTTTTGGGGCGATTTCCTAATGTATTGGGTATTTTCACTTTTGCAGAATCAGGAAACTTATGCTTGATGCAGGTAATAGCCGCTTCTTCTAAAAATGCACCAGCGTATTTATATAAAAACCGCCCCTTGTTTTGATAAAGGTCAATTAAATGCCCCTCATCATTTGTAACACCAAGTACACGATATAAAAGATAATGAGAAGTGTCGTCATCTTCCATTTCTTTTTCCCTTATATCAACTTGCTTTTTTAGTTCTGTAGCATACTTATCTGCAAGCCTTTTAATGGCCATAAAAACATCCTGATCCATACAATTCCCCTATCCTGTCTATTAATGTTTATAGTATACCATACTTTCCAGGGCATATCAAGCTACAAAAGAAATAGCGATAGAGACTATATAGAGTAACTTGTGCTAAAACTTTTATAGAGGATGGTAGCAGACCTACCATTCTCTATAAAGAAATCATTTCTCCGCCTGTATTCCTCGCGCCTTCGCCCAAGCGCTGGCCTTGCTACGCCGTTCCTCGCTGTACGGAGCAGTTAGTCGGAAACTAAGCCGTCCCTTCTCAATCTCGAACGTCAGCCCTCCCTTCCCATCATCATCGGTCTGTCTGCACAGATCGGGGTACTGCTGGGCGTATGTTCCCAGGCGCTTCTTCAAGTCCGTGTTATGGGTCTGTACCTCAATGATGCTGCTCTGCTCATCAAAAAAGATACCTGTTGTCTTTTGCCGCTTTGTAAGCCCTGTTCGCATAAAACCTCCTTATTTTTGAAATATTTCCTCGCTTCTTGAGTTGAAAAAGTAATGTGATTTTTTGATGGGAAGCGTTCCAACGAAGCTGTGTTCACTTGAAACGCTCCCATCAGTTTTTTCAAAATTTCCCGGCTCTTGACTGATTACCGTTCTACGGCATTTTTCCGTTGCCGCTGCACCTTGGGCGACTCCACCTGTTCTGCTTGGAGAACCTTGGAGATGAACGACATCACCCGCTCTGGTGCTTTCTTGACGGCAACGAGGAAGTCGTTTACCTGCTCTTTCAATTCCTCATACCGCCGTTTCCATATCTGAGCATCCCGTCGGGCGGATTTCAGGTCGCGCTGCAAGTCTCTAATGGTGGTATCCGCAGCTACCCCCTTTTGGGCAAGCTGTTTCAAATCCTCTGCTTCCTGCTGGGAAAACTCCACCTTGCCCATCAGCGTCCTACGGCCCATATTGTCGATCTCTGCAAAGGTTGCTGCTGTTCCTTTTTGGACTTCGATTTTCTGCTCGACTTTCTGGAGAGCCTTCTCTTTTTTCTCAACCTGACGCTTCAAAACTGCCAATCTTTCCTGCTCACGTTCCGTCTTAAACTGCGCCACAGTCAGATGTTCCTCGGAACTGCCACGCTCACCCCGCTTCACATCGGTATAGCCAGCGGCCCGCATAGCGTTGAAAAAATCATCCTGGAGAACGCTGTATGATTTTCGTAACACCGGCTTGCCGTTCTTTTGCAGGATAGGTTTTCCTTGATCGTCCATTGCCGGGAGGGACTTCCACTTTTTACTGCTGCTCACCTGAGTGATTGTCTCCTTAACTGTGCCGACCAGAGATTTGTCTTTACACCGCTTTGACCACAGCACCTGTTTCTCCACCACAGGGATATAAACAACATGGAGGTGGTAGTGGTATACATCCCGTTCCAGTGCCTCCGACATGGCCCGGTTGCGCTCGTCGGCGTGCATGACTGCCGATAAGATAAACTGCTCCCCGCCCACAATTTCTATTGCACTTTTGTAGGCATCGGTGTAGAATTGTCTTGCAAAATCGTAGCCACCGTGGTTATCGAAATAAGCTGAGTTCACGTCGAAAATCAATTCACCATAGAGGCAAGCGTCATCTTTCAGTCCCCTGGTGGAGATCACCTTCTCAGCCTTCATCTGAGCAAACATTTCCGCATAGCTACCAGTTGGCCTCTTAAAATGAATGTTCAAAGCGGTTCGCTCCGGCACAATATCTGGATTGATATAGGACTCCTTTTCCCTCTCGTTGTGTCGCTGCGTATTGCTGATTTGTGTTCTTGTCAGATTTGCGTTTCTGACACTGGTACGGTCAATCCCGTCGTTTCTTGCCATTGTACTCCTTTCCAGAATTTGCGGATTTGGTACCCTTCGGGGGACGGGGAGGCACTTCTGCGGAAGTGTAATAACCCACTATGACACTTTCATCCCTGCGGGCTGCAAAGTGTCGTGGGCTCTCCGAGGGGGTATGGGGGCTTTGCCCCCGGCAACTGCGGTTGCCTCCCCCAGCAGGGCCGCCCTTTGAAAAGGGCACCCTGCACCCCGCCTAAACTTTGCCCGTGACGGTCGTGACGATGGTGACGATACTTTCGATACCAGCCCCACTGTCTAAACTATCGTCACAACCGTCACAATCGTCACGCCGCTCCAACGTGAGTGCCATTTTGTCGCCCACGTTGGAGCCTGCAAAAACCACCGACTAACTTACTGTCCTGCTTTTT
The DNA here is from genome assembly GCF_009917365.1 of Neglectibacter sp. X4. Taxonomy (NCBI): domain Bacteria; kingdom Bacillati; phylum Bacillota; class Clostridia; order Eubacteriales; family Oscillospiraceae; genus Neglectibacter; species Neglectibacter sp. X4. The sequence continues at coordinate 37,696 of NZ_QWLE01000003.1, forward strand.
CAACAAGCATCAGTTGAATGAATCGTCCGTCATGGTTACGACTACTCTCATATTTGATGCTGTTCTCATTAAGTAGCCTTCCAGCGTTTACATTCAGCCGCATGGTAAGCTTGTTAGGCTTTATATCCACTCCCAGCGCGGTCACCAATTCAGTCGCGGTGCCGCTCCATGACTTATCTCTCACCACCAATGCTTCCACCGCTTCAAGCACCGGATCGGGCGGCTCTATCCACTGTTCCGCCTCCATCCGCTCAAGCGTCCAGGTTAGCCGCTCCCTATCCTTGGTGAGATAGAACCGTTGGTCTTGCTGATCGCGTCCCACCACATCCAGGGTAGCAGTGCCAGCCGTCCGTTTTTCCTTCTGAAGAAGAAAGGCCCCGTCCGCTGCCCCCGACAGGCCGTTGGTGCCGGAGATCATATCAAACTTATCATCGGCCTGCTGTTTCCGGGTATGATGTACCAGCAGGAGGCAGACACCGCAATCGTCAGCGAGGCGTTTCAGCTTTCCCACTACCTCATAGTCGTTGGCATAGCTGTACTTATCCCCGCCAGCCTCTCGGATTTTCTGAAGGGTATCAATGATAATCAGCTTGGTATCAGGGTGTTCCTGCACGAATCGCTTTAGCTGCTCTTCAAGCCCGATGCCGACCTGCTTGGCATGAATCGCAAAGAGAAGGTCATTGGCGCCCTCCGTGCCGAACATCCGGTAAAGGCGTTCCTGCAAGCGGCGGTGATCGTCCTCCAGAGCCAGATAGAGGACAGTTCCCTTGTGAGCAGGATAGTCCCATAGAGGGAGGCCAGTGCTGACGTGGTAGGCAAGCTGAGCCATCAGGAAGGATTTGCCCACTTTGGGCGCACCTGCAAAGAGGTAGGTCCCAGGGTAGAGCAGACCGTCAATGACGGGCGATCTGCTCTGGTAGACATTCTGGTAAAGCTCATTCATGGAAACGGTAGGGAGATAGGCAGGGTCGCTCATACGCTGCATTTGCCGCAACATTTCTCGGTAATTTTTCTCAGGGGGATTGTTTTCAGCCCCTTCCTCTGGTATACTTGCGATAGGTGTTTGAGAACTGGGCTGTTCCCCGTCTGCGCCAACAGACGGAAGCGGAACAGTCCTTTTCGTCTCTTTGGAATCCATCAATCTATCAAACCTCCTTCATGCCGTTCATGATGGCAGCGATCATCCGAATGGTGTCCAGCAGTTCGCCGTCCACGCCAGCCCCGTCCCCAATTCGCCGCAGTTCTCCCAGGACGGCGGCAAGCTGGTCACGCAGGGCCTTGTAAACCCTGGGATTGCCCTGCACCACAATGTCCTGGTTCAGTAGCCGCCGGGTGATGTACTCCTGCTTGGTTAGCCCGGACAAGCGGACGGCAATCTCAAGCTGTTCGTCCTCCTCCGGCGACACCCGGAATGCCACGGTCTTGTTTCTCCAGCGGTTGTGATTGTCCAAATTCTTAGCCGACATTATGCTCCCGTCCTTTCAAAGTCCAGCTTGTCCGCCATCTCCGTCTGCTTCGACGGAAACAGGTGGGCGTAGCGGTAAGTGATTTCGATACTCTCATGGCCTACCCGGTCGGCAATCGCCACAGCGGAGAAGCCCATGCTTGAAATGTTCTCCAGGTGGGCCAATGAAGCCAAGAAGCTGGAAGCTGGGGAAATCACCAGGGAGGAGTACGACCATTGGCGTTACACATATCCCGCAGTTGAGGCCCAGCGCACAAGGGATGAGCTTGACGCACTCCGGGCAAAGCGCAAGGCGGCGGAGACAGAGGAATAGACAGCAAAAAGCCCTTACCGACGTTGCCATCGGTAAGGGCTTTCTAATATGGATTTTGTCACCCACAAGCCGCAAAGGAACACTTTTCACCTGCAATCCACCGGGGATACAGAATGATACGGCCTATGGGGAGCGTTATCAAATCGTTATCAAAAGAGGAGCGCAAAACCGTCTATTCGTTGTGCCGCAACGGGTTCAGGACTTCAAAAACTCATTCCCACTCAATCGTAGCAGGCGGCTTGCTTGTCACGTCATACACCACCCGGTTGACGCCCTCTACCTCATTGATAATCCGGTTGGACACCTTTCCCAGCAGCTCATAAGGAAGGTGCGCCCAGTCGGCAGTCATGAAATCCGTGGTGGTGACAGCCCGCAGGGCCACAGTCACCCCGTAAGTACGGCCATCACCCATAACGCCTACGCTTCGGTTAGCGGTGAGCACCGCAAAATACTGGTTGATGTCCCGCTCCAAGCCGAAATTCGTCACTTCCTCCCGGAAGATGGCATCCGCGTCCTGCAAGAGCGCCACTTTTTCCTGGGTGATTTCCCCCATAATGCGCACAGCCAGCCCCGGCCCGGGGAAAGGCTGCCGCCATACCAGTGCCTCCGGGATGCCCAGCTCTATCCCCACCCGGCGCACTTCATCCTTAAAGAGATCCCGCAGCGGCTCCACCAATCCTTCAAACTCCATGTCCTCTGGCAGGCCGCCCACATTGTGGTGGCTTTTGATAACCGCCGCTTCCCCGGTGCCGCTCTCCACCACGTCGGGGTAGATAGTGCCCTGGCAGAGGAAGTCCATTTTGCCCAGCTTCCGGGATTCTTCCTCAAACACCCGGATAAATTCCTCCCCAATAATCTTCCGCTTTTTCTCCGGATCGCTGACGCCCTGCAGCTTCTGGAGGAACCGCTCCCCGGCGTTGACGCGGATAATGTTCATGTCAAATTCCTTTTGGAAAACCTTCTCTACCAGGTCGCCCTCACCCTTGCGCAGCAGGCCATGATCCACGAAAATGCAGGTGAGGTTTTTCCCGATAGCCTTGTGTACCAGCATAGCCGCCACAGAAGAGTCCACGCCGCCGGAAAGGCCGCACAGCACCTTCTTGTCCCCAATCTGCTTTTTCAGGGCTTCCACTGTTTCTTGGGCAAAGGAGGCCATTTCCCAGTCTCCCTTGCAGCCGCAAATGGAATACAGGAAGTTTTCAAAAATTTTATTGCCAAACTGGGTGTGCTCCACCTCCGGGTGGAACTGCACCGCAAACAGCTTCTCCCCCAGGCTTTCCATGGCCGCAGCAGGACAGTGGGCACTGTGAGCCGAAGAGGCAAACCCAGCCGGAACCTCTGCGATATAGTCATTGTGGCTCATCCAGCACACGCTCTCCGGCACCCCTGCAAAGAGGGGGGATTCAGGGGCAAAGGAGGTCTGGGTTTTGCCGAACTCATGCACCCCGCTTGCTTCCACCTTGCCGCCCAGCACCTGGGCCATCACCTGGGCACCATAGCAGATGCCCAGCACCGGCACCCCCAGTTTAAACACTTCCGGGCTGCACAGGGGCGCACCCTCAGCATACACGCTGTTGGGGCCTCCGGTAAACAGAATGCCTTTATAACCCCGCAGCTCCTCCGGGTCTGTCTTATAGGAACGTATCTCGCAATACACCCGCAGATCCCGCACCCGCCGGGCGATAAGCTGGGCATACTGCCCGCCAAAATCCAGCACCACTACCTTCTCATGCGCCTTGCTCATGCTTTTCCCATCCTTCCTTTTTGGCAGGACTCTGTCCTGCATCCTGCTTAGAGAAACTTTTTTGAGGAAAGAAACGTTGCCTTCGGCAAGTTTCCCTAAGAACCCTTCAAAAACCTTCACTTTTTCCTGCCCACAATCCAGACCAGAACCGCCTGCGCCGCCAGCGCCAAGGTAATCAGCCCGCCTACAGCCGAAAAATACTCTGTGCCAAACATCAGCAGCGGCAGCAGGGAAAGGGCCGCTGACCCCATGGAAAGGGCGGCAATGCTCCATCTCCCCTTGCCTTTAAACCAGTACACGCAGGAAACCGCCAGCAATAAAACCGTTGCCCATGCCGTGATGAGCGGCCCGAAATTCGCATAGCCAATGGGGCCGGGGGCAAAGTAGGAATACGTGCTCCGTTCCATTTCCACCGCCCCATTCTGGAGGTTGCCGAACCACAGCACTACCCCGCAGGGCAGCAGTTCCAAAACCAGAGCCAGCAGGGGAAAAAGCACCATAACGGCCCGCTTTTTCCTGTTTTTCATTTCTCTCTTCTGTCCCGCCGGCCTATTAGAGTATGCCTGCTGACCCCGCGCCATGCCCCTCATCCGGGCGGGGCTTGTGCCAACTGTGTTTTCGTATGGCTTTTTCATAGCCTTTTCCTTCCCGCGCCGCTATTCCACCGTCACTGACTTCGCCAGATTCCGGGGCTTGTCGATATCGCAGCCCTTCATGGAAGCCACATAATAGGCGAAAAGCTGCAGGGGGATGATGGACAGGGAGGGCAGCATGAAGTCCGTAATCTTCGGGATGCAGAACTGGTAGTCCGTCTGCTGGGAAAGGCTTTCCTCCTTGTCCCTGGTGGTAATGCCCAGCACCACCGCGCCTCTGGCCTTCACCTCCCGGACATTGGACATCATCTTGTCAAACAGCCTGCCGTAGGTGCAGATGGCAATCACCAGCGTGCCGTCCTCCAGCAGGGAAATGGGGCCGTGCTTCAGCTCTCCCCCTGTGTAGGCTTCCGAGTGGATATAGGAAATTTCCTTTAATTTCAGGGACGCTTCCAGGGAAGCGGCATAATCCACGTTGCGCCCGATAAAGTACATATCCCGGGCGTTAAAATATTTGGAGGCAAAATACTGGATGGTCTTTTTATCGGCAAGGCAGGCCGCCGCCAAGTCCGGCAGGCGCTGCAAGTCCTCCAGGTAGGCCTCCATCTCCGCTTGGGGGGTATGACCCAGTTCCTGGGCCATATACAGCACGATAAGGTAAATCACCGCAAGCTGGGTGCTGTAAGCCTTGGTGGAGGCCACAGCGATTTCCGGCCCGGCCCAGGTGTACAGCACGTCATCTGATTCATTGGCGATGGTGCTGCCCACCACGTTCACAATGGAAAGCACCCTGGCCCCCCGCTTCTTCGCTTCCCGCAAAGCGGCAAGGGTGTCCGCCGTCTCCCCGGACTGGCTGATGATAATCACCAGCGTATTCTCGTCCAAAATGGGGTCGCGGTAGCGGAACTCAGAAGCCACATCCACCTCCATGGGCACCTTCAAAAGCTTCTCAAAGGCATACTTTGCCACCACGCCCACATGGTAGGAGGTGCCGCAGGCCACGATAAACACCTTGTTTATCTTTTCGATCTGCCCCCTTGTCAGCCTCATGTCGTCCAGCACAATTTTCCCTTCCCGTATCCGAGGGGAGATGGTTTTGCGCAAGGCCTCTGGCTGCTCGCAGATCTCTTTCATCATAAAGTGCTCATAGCCGCCCTTTTCAGCGGCAGCCACGTCCCACTGCACCCTTTCTACAGGCTTCTCCACAAGCTCCATGTCCGAGTTGAAAAACTGCACCCCGTCCTTTTCCAGCACTGCGATTTCCCTGTCGTACAGGCGGCAGATGTCCCTGGTTTTGGACAGGATGGCGGGGATATCGGAAGCGATGAAGTTTTCCCCCTGGCCCAGGCCCACGATCAGGGGGCTGTCCTTGCGCACAGCGAACACCTTTTCCGGGCAGTCGGCGCAGATGATGCCCAGAGCATAGCTGCCCTCCACCCGGGCTGTCACCCGGCTGATAGCCTCCAGCACATCTCCCCTGTAGTAATATTCCAGAAGCTGGGCCACCACCTCTGTATCTGTGTCGGAGACAAATTCAATGCCCCGGCGCAGCAGATGGTTTTTCAGTTCCAGGTAATTTTCGATGATGCCGTTGTGCACCACAGCGAACTTTCCCCCATCACTTACCTGGGGATGGGAATTCACATCTGAAGGGGCGCCATGGGTGGCCCACCTTGTGTGCCCAATGCCTACCACGCCGGGAAGCTTTTCCCCGCCCTGGAGTATGCCGTCCAGCACGCTGAGCCTGCCCTTGGATTTCACGACGTGAAGCCCTGTGCCGTTATACACAGCCACCCCGGCTGAGTCATACCCCCGGTATTCCAGCTTTTGCAGGCCGCTGAGCAAAAAAGGCGCCGCCTGTTCCCCTCCGATATAGCCCACTATGCCGCACATATGCATCGCTCTCCTTTCATCGCCTGAGTTGAAAGGAATGTGGGGCCTCTACGCCCCACATCCTGTTTCCGGCCCTAAGGGCCGGTACTGCTTGTTAGATTTTACCTGTCTATATTACGGCTTCCGGTAAATCATGTCATCCCGGGAAGGCCCGTTTGACACCATGGTGATAGGCACCCCGATGTGCTTCTCCGCAAACTCTACATACCGCCGGGCATTCTCCGGCAGATCCTCATACTTCTTAATGCCCCCGATGTCGCAGTGCCAGCCGGGCAGCACTTCTAAGATGGGCTTGCATTTTTTAAGCTGGGCTGTAGGCGGGAAGGTGTCAATGCGCTTGCCGTCCATCTCATAGCCCACGCACACCGGGATTTCCTTCAGGTATCCCAACGCGTCCAGTACGGTAAAGGCCACGTCTGTAGCCCCCTGCACCATGCAGCCATAGCGGGCGGCCACCAGGTCAAGCCAGCCCACCTGCCGGGGCCGCCCGGTGGTGGCGCCATATTCGCCCTTATCTCCGCCATGGCGGCGCAGTTCCTCGGCTTCGTCCCCGAAAATCTCCGCCACAAATTCCCCCGCGCCCACAGCACTGGAATATGCCTTCACAACGGTATAGATTTTCTCAATGGCATAGGGCGGGATACCGCCTGCGCCCACAGCGCCATAGCCTGCCAAAGGCGAGGAGGAGGTGGTCATGGGATAGATGCCCATATCCGGGTCGCGCAAAGAGCCAAGCTGGCCCTCCAGAAGAATAGTCTTGCCCGCCTTCACCGCGTCATGCAGCAGGGCAGTGGTATCCACCACATAAGGCGTGAGAATTTCCTTATACTCCATGAGCTTTTCATAGATTTCGTCCCGGTTCAAAGGCTGCTGATGGTAAAGCTGGGTGTACAGCACGTTTTTCAAATCCAGCACGTGGTCAATGCGCTCATACAAAGCGTCCTTGTCATCATACAGATCGCTTATCTGGAAGCCGATTTTCGCATATTTGTCGGAATAGAAGGGCGCAATGCCAGACTTGGTGGAACCGAACGCCTTATCCGCCAGCCTTGCCTCCTCCAGGCTGTCCAGCTCCCGGTGGTAAGGCATCAGCACCTGGCAGCGGTTGGAAATGGCGATTTTAGGCTCTGGCACGCCTCCGTCCCGGATATACTGCAGCTCGTTTACCAGATTTTCCACGCAAAGGGCCACGCCGTTGCCGATAATATTTAAAATGTTCTGCCGGAACACCCCGGAAGGAAGCTGGTGCAGGGCAAACCTGCCGTATTCGTTGATAATGGTGTGCCCAGCGTTGGATCCACCCTGGAAGCGCACCACAATGTCAGAATTTTCCGCCAGCACGTCCGTAATCTTGCCCTTGCCCTCGTCGCCCCAGCAGGCGCCCACAATTGCCTTAACCATAGTTGTCTCTTTCCTTTCTCCCCCGGCCCGGGAAGTCCAAGGCCAGGGGCAGGCAGGGAACTGCCCCGCCTTTTGTATTCAATATCTATGCCATGGGTTCTGCCCCCATGCAGGCGTCTATACGTTGATTTCCGCCGTTTCGCCCTTTATGCCGCTGTATTTTTCCAGCACCGGGGCCACTGTCTCCTGCAGGAATTCCTCTGTCTGCCTTGGCGCCCGGCCCACATATTTTGCGGGCTGCAAAATATCCTGGAGTTCGGAAAGGGTCACGCCGAAAACAGGGTCTGCGGCAATGCGTGCCAGCAAATCGTTTTCGCCCCCCTGTTCCTTCACCACCTTGGCCGCCTCCATAGAGTGTATCCGGATGCGCTCGTGCAGCTCCTGCCGGTTGCCGCCCCGCTTTACCGCGTCCATCATAATATTCTCCGTAGCCATAAAGGGCAGCTCCCGCAGCATGTGCTGCTCAATCACCTTGGGATACACCACCAGGCCGTCCGCCACGTTGCCATACAGGTTCAGGATCCCGTCCACAGCCAGGAAAGCTTCGGGCACGCTGATGCGCTTGTTGGCGGAATCGTCCAAAGTGCGCTCAAACCACTGGGCCGCCATGGTCATGGCCGGGTTCACCGCGTCGGCTATCACATACCGGGCCAGGGACGCAATGCGCTCGCTGCGCATGGGGTTGCGCTTATAGGCCATGGCGCTGGAGCCTATCTGTCCTTTTTCAAAGGGTTCCTCCACTTCCTTCAGGTGCTGCAAAAGCCGGATGTCGTTGGAGAATTTCGCCGCGCTCTGGGCAATGCCGGAGAGAACGGCGAGCATCTGGCTGTCCAGCTTTCGGGAGTAGGTCTGCCCGGAAACCGGGAAGCAGGCCTGATATCCCAGCTTCTCCGCAATTTTCCTGTCAAGCTCCTTTACCTTTTCATGATCCCCCTCAAAAAGTTCTAAAAAGCTTGCCTGGGTGCCTGTGGTGCCCTTGCTGCCCAGCAGCTTTGCCTTAGAAAGCTGATACTCCACATCCTCCAGATCCATCAGCAGATCCTGCATCCACAAAGTGGCCCGCTTGCCCACAGTGGTGGGCTGGGCAGGCTGGAAGTGGGTGAAAGCCAAGGTGGGCAAATCTTTATATTCCGCCGCAAATTTCCCCAGCACCCGCAGCACGCCCACCAGCTTGTCCCGCACCAGCTCCAGGGCCTGCGTCATCACAATGATGTCGGTGTTGTCTCCCACATAGCAGGAGGTTGCCCCCAGATGGATAATGCCCGCCGCTTTCGGGCACTGCTGCCCATAGGCGTACACATGGCTCATCACGTCATGGCGCACCTCTTTTTCCCGGGCCTGTGCCACCTCGTAGTTGATGTCCTCCGCATGGCTTTTCAGCTCATCCACCTGCTCCTGGGTAACGGGCAGGCCCAGCTCCATTTCCGCCTCCGCCAGGGCAATCCACAGCCTGCGCCAGGTGCGGAATTTCATGTCTGGCGAAAACAGGTATTTCATTTCCTTCCCCGCATATCTTGCGGATAAAGGCGATTCATATACGTCCCTCGACATAGCTTTTCCCCTTTATAACGCTGTTTTGTTATTCCTCTTTTTTCCCTTGCTGGTTATCAATAAGCTTTTGCACCTTTTGTTTTGCTTCCTCCAAATCCTTGCAGCCGTCCAGAATCATATCTACCATCTCTAAAATGGTCTTGAATTGCTTGTCTGTCATAGCGTCCACCATTTCCTTTCCTCCATTCTAGAAATCCGGGATTCTAAGGCTGTGGGGCGCTGCCCCACCCCCGCAACTTTCTTAGAAAGAAAGTCGATTAAGAACTTCACGGTAATTCCGGCGGGCGGGCCAAAGGCCCGCTGCCCGGAATTACAATGGAATTTTTGGTCAACCTTTTTTTAAAAGGTTGCAGAGGTGTGGAGACAGAGTCTCCACGGCCTTACAGCCCCAGGCGCTTCATCATTTCGGCGTAAGCCTCTTCCACGCCGCCCATATCCCGGCGGAACCTATCCTTGTCCAGCTTTTCGCCGGTATTCACGTCCCAGAAGCGGCAGGTATCGGGGGAAATCTCATCAGCCAGGATAATGGTGCCGTCAGAGGTTTTGCCAAACTCCAGCTTGAAGTCGATGAGATCCACATTGACAGACCGAAAGAATTCTATCATCAAATCGTTTATTTTCAGGCTCATGCTGGTAATCTGGTCGATTTCCTCCCGGGTGGCAAGGCCCATAGCCAGAATGTGGTAATCGTTTACCATGGGATCGCCCAGGTCGTCATTTTTATAGCTGAACTCCAGCACAGCGGTTTTCATCTGGGTGCCTTCGGCAAGCCCCAGGCGCTTGGAAAGGCTGCCGGCGGCCTTGTTGCGGACAATAACCTCTAAAGGCACAATATCTACCCGCTTTACCGCAGTCTCCCTTTCGTCCAGCTCTTCCACATAGTGGGTGGGAATTCCCTGCTTTTCCAGCAGACGGAACATAAAGTTGGACATCTGGTTGTTCACAACGCCCTTGCCCACAATTGTGCCCTTTTTCAAACCGTTAAAGGCGGTGGCGTCATCCTTATAGGATACGATGTAAACCTCCGGATCCTCTGTTTTATAGACCTTTTTTGCCTTGCCTTCGTACAGCAGTTCTTTTTTCTGCATGATTCTGCCCCTTTCCTTGCGCCGCTGGTTTCCTATTTTAAAAATTCCTGGCAGGCCTCCTTCCGGCAAGCCTTACCAGCCTTATTTTATAATACCACCCGCCGCCTGTCAATCATTTCCCCCACTTTTCTGCTCTTTTTGTGTCCTGTACAATCCCATCTGCCTGCAAATGGGTGTAATCGGGGCATCCTCTGAGCTGATTGCCATTTCCTCGCATCTTTTCTGTACGTCAATCAATATGCGAATCCCCTTCTCCGTCTCACGAACCATCGTAAGATACATCTCTTTATAATCCGGCATTTCCATCACCTCTGTTTCATTATAGGTCAAATTATCCCTAATGTAAATAGGTCAATTCGCCATAATAAACAAGAGGTGATACCCTATGAACAGGCTTAAAGAACTCCGGCAGAAGCGGGGTTACACGCAAATCAAAATGCAGATGCTGACAGGCATCGACCAAAGCGACTATTCCAAAATTGAAAGCGGCAAACGCTATTATACCTTCGAGCAATGCCGCCGCATTGCCTTGGCCTTAGACACCAGCATGGATTATCTTGCAGGCCTTACCGATGAAGAGAAGCCCTATCCCCGGGACGGGCAGGGTTAAGAGTATTCTCACCCATGCTCTAAAATTGGGGAAAATTGTTCTAAAGCAGCACAAAGGGCCTGCCATCTGTTTTTCCCAGACGGCAGGCCCTTTTGCTGCTTATTCGCTTTTCATCTCATTCATCTCAAGCTTTGGACGCTTTTTCCCGTTACTGCCTCTCGTCCAGCAGCTTTTCTGCGGCCGCCAGTTTTACACAGATGCACAGCAGGTGCATGGCCTGGGACAGTTCCTCCTCTGGCGGGAAGGAAGGGGCAATGCGGATATTGCTGTCATTGGGATCGGCCCCGTAAGGGAAGGTGGCCCCAGCGCTGGTAAGGGCTACGCCGCCCTCCTTGCACAGCTCTACCACCCGCTTCGCGCAGCCGTTCATCACATCCAGATTCACAAAGTATCCCCCCTGGGGATTGCTCCACTTGGCTATACCCAAATCCCCCAGTTCCTTTTGCAGGGTTTCCCGCACAATGCAAAACTTCGGGGCCAGGATGTCCCTGTGGCCTTTCATTAGGGTGTGTACCCCGTTGATGTCGTGGAGGAACAGGATGTGCCTGAGCTGGTTAAGCTTATCCGGGCCAATGGTCTGGGTGGTGATGCGCTTCTGGAACTCTGCAATATTTTTAGAGCTGCCTGCCAGGGCCGCCACTCCCGCGCCGGGGAAGGAAATTTTGGAGGTGGAGGCAAAGAACAGAACCTGGTTTTCTGTCCCCTGTTTCACGCACTCGTCATAGAGGTTCAGAAGGGTGTCGGGAGTGTCGGTCAGGTCGTGGACACAGTAGGCATTGTCCCACATAATGCGGAAATCCTTGGCAGCAGGACGCAGGGCTGCAAAACGCCGGACAGTTTCATCAGAATAGGTAACGCCTGTGGGGTTAGAGTATTTGGGCACGCACCAGCAGCCCTTTATGCTCTCGTCATTCTTCACCAGCCGTTCAATAATATCCATGTCCGGGCCGGTTTTCAGCATGGGGACAGGAATCATCTCAATGCCGAAATATTCCGTCACCGCGAAATGCCTGTCATATCCAGGGGAAGGGCACAAAAACTTCACCTTTCCCTGCCTGCCCCAAGGCTCATAGCCGCCGAAGCCCTTCACATACCCCTGGCACACAGCGTCGAACATCATCTGCAGGCTGGAGTTGTTGCCCAGGATAATCTGCCCGGCAGGCACCCCCAGCATTTCGCTGAAAATGGCCCGCATTTCCGGCAGGCCGTTCCACACGCCGTAGTTGCGGCAGTCGTCACCGTCAGAATTTGCAAACTCGCTTCTGGCATGGAGTGCTTCCAGCACGCCCAGGGCCAAATCAAGCTGTTTCGCGCTGGGCACCCCCCGCGCCATGTTCAGGCTCATACCCAAAGACTTGAAATCTTCATACTGCTTTGCGGCTTCCCGGCAGACACGCCGCAGCTCGCCAATTTCCATCGCTGCCAGTTTCATTCCGAACATCTCCTAATCAAAAATGAAATTATGAATCATGTACCGCAATGCTTTTTCATTTTCACAGGTCAAACTTTAAATAGTTTAATATATCCCGGCGGAAAATGCAAGTGGATTTTGTCTTTCCTGCATTTTTTATGTTTTGCACCATTACAAGGCCCCTTTTCGGCCTTTTCTGTGCAACCTTATGAAACTCCCGCAAAATCCCTTGTTTCCCTGTATTTTTCACCCGCAGAACATTGTAGTTTTCCCGAAGGTATGATAAACTTATAAAAGGAAAGCCCGCAGCAGGGCAAGGAACGGCTTCTGATAAAGGAACCACTGATTAAATCGCGCCTAGGGGCTTGGCACGCACCTCGCTAGCATATTTTCCGTCATGATGCACATCTTTCGCTTGACAAGCGCCAGCTTGCCTGCGCTCAATCTATACACCCTGACGAAAAATCTGTCGGTACGATTTGCGCACCAGATTTAATCAGCGCTTCCTAAAGAAAGGAACATATCATTTATGGGTGGATTTTTTGGCGTAGCTTCTAAGGACGACTGCATGTTCGACCTGTTTTTCGGAACAGACTATCACTCCCATCTGGGCACCCGCCGGGCAGGCATGGCTGTGTACGACAGGGAAAAAGGCTTTGACCGGGCTATACACAACATCGAAAATTCCCCGTTCCGCACGAAGTTCGACAAGGACGTGTCGGAAATGCGGGGCCGCTGGGGCATTGGCTCCATCTCCGACTATGAACCGCAGCCCCTCATTGTGCGCTCCCACCATGGCACCTATGCCATTGTGACTGTGGGCAAAATCAACAACATCCAGGCCATTGTAGACAGGCTTTTCGCAAATGGCCACTCCCATTTTCTGGAGATGAGCGGCGGCGAGGTCAATGCCACAGAACTGGTGGCAGCGGTTATCAACCAGAAGGAAAACCTGATTGAGGGCGTGCGCTATGCCCAGGAAACCATTGAAGGCTCCATGACCATGCTGATTTTAACACCCCAGGGCATTGTGGCGGCCCGGGACAGGCTGGGGCGCACCCCTGTGTCCGTGGGCATAAAAGACGGGGCCTGCTGCGTCTCCTTTGAAGGCTTCGCCTATTTGAACCTGGGCTATACCCAGGAGAGGGAGTTAGGCCCCGGGGAAATCGCCATGATAACCCCTGAAGGCGCCAGAACCCTGCTGGCCCCTGGGAAGGAAATGCGCATCTGCACCTTCTTGTGGGTGTATTACGGCTACCCCTCCTCCTCTTACGAGGGGATCAGCGTGGAGGAAATGCGCTACCGCTGCGGGGCCATGCTGGCTAAAAGGGATGATGCCAAGCCGGACACCGTAGCCGGCGTGCCCGATTCCGGCACCGCCCACGCCATTGGCTATGCCAATGCCTCGGGCATCCCCTTCTCCCGGCCTTTTATCAAGTATACGCCCACCTGGCCCCGTTCTTTCATGCCCACCATACAGAGCCAGCGGAATCTTATTGCCAAGATGAAGCTGATCCCTGTCCATGACCTGATTAAAAACCGCAGCCTGCTGCTGATTGACGACTCCATTGTGCGGGGCACCCAGCTTCGGGAAACCACAGAGTTTTTATACCAGAGCGGCGCCCGGGAGGTACATGTGCGCCCGGCCTGTCCCCCGCCGCTGTATAGCTGCAAATACCTGAACTTCTCCCGCTCCACCTCCCAGGACGATTTGATAACCCGCCGAGTTATCCGGGAACTGGAGGGCACCAGCACCCCAGATAACATCGACCTGTACGCGGATCCGGAAACCCCCCAGCATCAGGCCATGGTGGACTATATCGGCAGGAAGCTGAGCTTCACCTCCCTGCGCTATCACCGCCTGGATGATATGGTGGCTTCTGTGGGCTTAGAAAAGTGCCGCCTGTGTACCTATTGTTGGGACGGCAAGGAATAAGCAGCCCGCCCTAGGGCAGACACAGCTTCTAAAGTCTGGCCCTGCCGTCATATAGTCACTTGCAGGCAGTATTTTTCAGCGGCAAGCCATAGGAAATTTCGGGGATTTTTGATAAAACCTTTCTTATTCCCGGTTTTTATAGTATAATAGGTAAAAGTATGTCTTTTTGTCCGGGAGGGAAGTGTGGAAACCATGGAAAAAGAGAAAAAGGATCCCAGAGGCGACGGCGCCAGCCTGCTCTCTCAAAACGTGTATTGCGTGTGCTTCCCCCAGCGGGACAGCCTGGAGGTTTTGCAGGGGGAGCTGGCAGCGGCTCGGAAGCGCTTTTTCGCCGGCGGCCGCAGGGCTGTGAAAATGGGCCGCCACGAGGTTGTAAAGGGCTTTGACGGAGACTTGCGCGGGAAGCTTTCCCGGTGGGGCTTCTATTGGAAAAAGACCGCCTTAGGCGTTTCCGAGCAAAAGGGCGTTGCCCTGGAGGAGGCCTTTGACCAGAAAAACGGTTATGTGCTGGTAAACCGGGACTTCCGGGGGAGCATCGTCAGCCGGGTGTTTTTCAACAAGGAACATGCCTGGCAAAAATCAGAATATTATGAACCATGGGATCCGGGTACCGCCAAGGTGATGTTCAAGCCCGATCCCATGGAAAACACTGTGGAGCGCTATGATTGGGATTCCGGCAAAAAGCTGTACCGCTCCGTCATCCTGCACCCTGCGCCCTATCAGGCCGGTTCCGCGGAGCAGGCCCTCATTAACGCCCGTTTTGGAGAGCCACCGCTGATTGCGGCCCTGGAAAGTGGGCAGGTGTGCTACTGCCCCCAGAAGGAGGCGGAGGAGCGCACCCTGGCCCTGGAGGAAATCAGCAGCGGCACCATGGTGCTGATGCCTGCCTGGGAGATAAAAGAGGGTGCTTTCCCTGTGGAGGAGGGCGAGGAGGACACAGCAGTAACCTTCACCAGCCTGGAGGAATATGCCAGGATTGAAGCGCCGGAAAAACCCGTCTCTCCCCCGCCCCCTGCGCAGGCCCTGGCCCAGGATATCCCTCACGAAGAGCCGCCTGCCCCCCTGCCGGAAGAGCCTGTGCAGACAGACGAGCTTGACCTGGAATTTATCCTGGCGGACGCCCGGCAGGCAGACGCCGGGGAAGCCCCCATGCCCGCGCAGGAAGAACCCATACCGGAGGAGCCTGCCCCCCCGGTATGGGAAGAAGCTGTCCAGGCGGTTTTTGCCGAACCCCAGCCTGCGGAAGATCCCCTGCCGCCAGAGCCGGATTCTGCTATCTTACCGGTGGTGCGGGAAGCTATGGAGCAGCGGGCGGAAATTTCCAGGGCGGAAGAGCCAGCCTGTCCTGCCTTCCATGGGGAACCCCCGGCGCCTGTTGCTCAGCACCTGCCTAAGCGGGCTGCCGCAAACGGCAGTTCTTCCGGTGTGCCTGTTTCCAGCACACCTGCTTCCAGCGTCTGGCAGGAAGAACAGCCCTCCATGAGCCTGGAGGACACCTCCATTCTTTCCGCCGCCAGACAGGCAGGCGGCGGGAGTCCACCCAAACGGGCGCAGCAGCCGGAACGCTCCCAGCCTGCCATGAGCCTGGAGGACACCTCTATCCTGTCCGCCGCAAGGCAGGCAGGCGGCGGAAGCCCGCCTAAACGGGCACAGCAGCCAGCGCGTTCCCAGCCCTCCATGAGCCTGGAGGATACGGCCATCCTGTCCGCCGCCAGGCAGGCAAACAGCGGGGAGCCGCCCAGGCGCACAGCCCTAGGGGAAAGTCCCAGCTTTTCCGGCGTCCGCCAGCCCCAGAACCACGCCCACAAAAGCGGTCCTGCCATTCCCCGGCACGCCGGGCCAACTTCCCAGCCTCCTGCCCCTCCTGCAGCCCGCCAGAACGCGCCTGCCCCTGTAAGCCCTTCCGGCTCTGATCGGATGCGGACGGGAAAGCTTACAGGCAAAGGCCGGGCCGAGCAGCCCGGCGGCCTGACCGCCTATGAAGGGGAATATAAAGACGGCAAGCGCCAGGGCTTTGGCAGTCACTATTATAAAAGCGGCGATTTAAGCTATGCGGGCTTCTGGCGGAATGACAAAAAGGATGGCCTGGGTGTTTCCTTCCGGGAAGGGGATCATGCCCTGCACATTTCCCGCTGGATGCAGGGAAAGCCCGGACAGCAGGTGTCCCTCTTTGACCGGGAGGGCAGCCTGCGCTATGGTGGCCGCATTGTAGGCGGCAAAAAGGAAGGCGCCGGGGTGAGCATCAGCAGTGCAGACGGATCTGTGCTGGTGACAAAGTGGCGGGGCGGACAGAACACTGGCCTTGCCTCTGCCTTTGATCCGGATGGCAACCTGCTTTATTACGGCAGTTGGAAAAACGGCAAGCGCCATGGCCACGGCACGGAATTTGACAAAAACGGCGGCATCGTTTTTGACGGCGAATGGCGCGACGACCAATATTACAACGGCATCCTGTATCAGAAGCCAGCGGAGGAGTTCCAGCTTACCAGCCCGGAGTATGCGGAGCCTGACTGGGAACTATAAAGAAGCGGGGGCGCTAACGGCCCCCGCTTCCCCTTTATTTCAGCATTTTCTCCACATCGCCAATCAGGTTTCCCACGGTATGGATGGCCCGCCCCGCGCTTTTCTTCATGTGTGCCGCCTTGCGGTGGTTCCCTTCCATGGCCTTTGCGCCAATAGCCGCAACCACCGTACCCGCCAACACGCCCATGCCTATGCCCTTTGCCACGTTCATGGTCTGCTTGTACATAGCGTCAATCCTCCATAGTATCAAATAAATTCTCAGCAGCCGCAAGGCTGTCCTACCATTCAGCATACCCGCTGCCCCTCCCTTTATGCGGGGGCAGCCGCCCCCAGATTTTGTGAATTTTTAAGAAGCCGCGCCAGTCCCATAGTACGGCTTCTGAAAGGCGGTGGCCTTTTATGGCTTCCTTGAACATTGTGCTTGTAGAGCCGGAAATCCCCCAGAACACAGGGAATATCGCACGCACCTGTGCTGTCACCGGCGCTGCCCTGCACCTTATCGGCCCCATGGGCTTTACCCCGGATGACAAAAAACTGCGCCATGCAGGCCTTGACTACTGGCAATATCTGACCCTCCGCTATTACCATAGCCTGGACGATTTTTTTGCAAAAAACCAAGGGAATTTTTTCTTCTTTTCCACCAAATCCCAAAACCGCCACAGTGATATCGCCTATCCCGACGGCTGCTACCTGTTTTTCGGCAAGGAATCTGCCGGGCTGCCGGAAAGCCTGTTGTTTGCCCATCCGGAAAGCTGCGTGCGCATCCCCATGATGGACGGCGCCCGGAGCCTGAACCTGTCTAATTCCGTAGCGGTGGGCGCTTTCGAGGTGCTGCGGCAGTGGGGGTATCCCTCCCTTGCCTGCAAAGGGGAGCTTCGGGATTTCGACTGGGCCGCCGCCAAAGCCCAGCGGCCTGATTCCGAATACTTATAAACATCATAAAATTTTATTTGTTTAGGAATCATAATTTGTTCATACTTTTTTGAAACTGCCTTCACACATCCTGTTTATACTTCAAGTATACAAATAAGCGGTCAGGAGGGTATTCTCATGTCGCATTTTATTGAGTTTGAAAACGTGTGCAAATTTTACACGATGGGCGGCAACACCATTGCCGCCGCTGACCACATCAGCTTCTTTGTGGAAAAGGGAGAGTTCTGCGTAATTGTAGGGCCTTCAGGGGCAGGCAAAACCACTGTGCTGAACATGCTGGGAGGCATGGACACCTGTGACGAGGGAACCATCACCCTGGACGGCAATGTGATAAGCGGCTACAATCCCCGGCAGCTCACAGCCTACCGCCGCCATGAAGTGGGCTTTGTGTTCCAGTTTTATAACTTGGTGCAGAATCTGACAGCTTTGGAGAATGTGGAACTGGCAAGCGAAATCTGCCGGGAGCCACTGGATGCCGCCCAAACCCTGCGAGACGTGGGCCTGGGGGACAGGCTGAAAAATTTCCCGGCCCAGCTTTCCGGAGGCGAACAGCAGCGGGTTGCCATTGCCCGGGCCTTGGCCAAAAATCCTAAGCTTCTTTTGTGCGACGAGCCCACAGGCGCTTTAGACTACAACACCGGCAAGGCAGTGCTGGGGCTTTTGCAGGACACCTGCCGCCGCACCGGGCGCACAGTGCTGATTATCACCCACAACGGGGCCTTGACAGCTATGGCAGACCGGGTTATCCGTATAAAGAGCGGCAAGGCCCTCTCCAATGAAGTGAACCCTCATCCCACTCCCGTAGAGGAAATCGAGTGGTAGCAGGAACAAAAGGAGGGCGGGGAATGCTATGAAAAAGACATATTGCAAGTCCATCCTGCGCACTGTGCGCAGCTCCCTCTCCCGGTTCCTGGCGATTTTCGCCATTGTGGCCCTGGGGGTAGGGTTCCTGGCTGGGCTGCTCTCCTCTCCAGGAGACATGCGGGCCTCGGCTGAGCAATATTACGACGACACAGATTTTTACGATTTGCGGGCCGTCTCCACCCTGGGGATGACGGAGGAGGACATCCGCCTGCTGGAGGAAATGGACGGCATAGAGGGCGTAATGCCTGTTCGCGACATGGATTTTGTGGTGGAATCCCAGGAAGGGGATGCCCTCACCCTTCGGATGCACACCTTGCCGGAGGAAGGCGCGCCCAGCATCAACACGCCGGTGCTGATGTCGGGCCGCCTGCCGGAACAGGCCGGGGAATGTGCCGTTATCCTCACAAAGACCCTGATAGAAAAGCGGGACTGGATAGGAGAAACCCTTGCCCTGCAGGACGGGCAGGATCTGGAGGACACAGTGCCTGCCTTCTTCACAGTAGTGGGCACGGTGCAAAGCTCTACCTATCTCTCCATGGAGCAGGAGCACACCTCTGCCGGCAGCGGCACCATTGACATGTTCGCCCTCACTGTGCCGGAAAGCTTCCACACAGACTATTACACTGGCGCCTATCTTACCGCCGAAGGGGTTAAAAACTGGAATTCCTTTGGCGGCGCCTATGAAAAAACGGTGGACGGGCTGCAGGAACGCCTGGAAGCGCTGGGGGAAGATCGGGCCAAAGCGCGGTATGAAGAGATAAAAGGCGAGGCGGAGGCCGAACTGGCTGACGCCAAAGAGGAATATGAAAAGGGCAAGGCCGACGCAGAGCAGGGACTGGCGGAAGCTCTGGACAAGCTTACAGACGGGCAGAAGGAAATTGAGGAAAACCAGCAGAAACTGCTGGACGCGAAGCAGGAGATTGAGGACGGCAAAACCGCCCTTTCGGATAACCGGGCCGCGCTCCAGTCCCAAACCGCCTCTGCCCAGCAGCAGATAGACAGCGGCTATGCCCAGATAAACCAGTATCAGCAGCAGATAGACAGCGGGCGGCGGCAGCTAGACGCCGCCCAGAAAAAGCTGGATGAAGGCAAGGCCCAGGTGGAAGCCGCTGAAAGCCAGCTTCTAAAGGCCAAAGAGCAGCTTGACCAGCAGGAAGCAAACCTCGCTTCCCTGGAAAACAGCAAGGCCCTTTTGTGGGAAGCCGCCAAAGGCCTGGGGCTGGAGGTAAACGACACCTCTGACGCGGCAGCTTTGGCGCTCATCGCGCAGCTAAGCGCTGTTTCCCCGGAAGCGGCAGAGCAGTTTGCCCCCCTGCAAGGAAGCCTGCTGGCCCTGCAGGCCCAGGGCACCGATACCGCCGGGTCCAGGCAGGCTTTGGAAGCGGGAAAAGCGGCGTATGCGCAGAATGCCCAGCAGGTGCAGGCCAGCCGGGCAGAGGTTGACAAGGGCCAAAAGGAACTTTCTGCCCAGCGCGCGAACCTACAAACCCAGCAGGCGGCCCTTTCCGGGCAGAAAGCCCAACTGGATCAAAACGCCGCCCTGCTGCGGCAGTCAAAGCAGGAAGGGGAAAACCAGCTTGCAGAAGCGGAAGCCCAGCTTGCAGACGCCCAGGCCCAGTATGACGATGGCATACAGCAGTTGGAGGATGCCAAAAAGGAACTGGCAGAGGGCCAGAAGGAATATGACGAGGGCAAGGCTAAGGCCGACAAGGAGCTGGCAGATGCCTGGGAGCAGATACTGGACGGAGAAGCCCAGATACGGGATATTGAAGAAGGCCAGTGGTATGTATTTGACCGGATGGACAACACCAGCTACGCAAGCTACGCAGGCAACGCGGACAAAATAGCCGCCATTGCCGCTGTGTTCCCCCTGTTCTTCTTCCTGGTGGCGGCGCTGGTGGCCCTCACCACCATGACCCGCATGGTGGAAGAAGATAGGCAGCAAATCGGCACCTTGAAGGCCCTGGGGTACAGCTCCGGACAGATAGCGGCGAAATACCTGCTGTATGCCGCGGCAGCCAGCCTGGCCGGGTGCGCCATAGGCCTGGCCGTAGGCTCCTGGCTGTTCCCCTCCATTATCATCACAGCCTACAACATTATGTATGACATCCCCTATGTGCTCACACCCTTTAACTGGCTGTATGCCGCCATCGCTTCCATTGCGGCAGTGGTGTGTACCATGGGCGCTACCCTCAACGCCTGCTGGCACGAACTTCGGGAGGTTCCCGCCCGGCTGATGCTGCCCAAAGCTCCCAAAGCGGGAAAACGCATTCTGCTGGAGTATATTACACCCCTGTGGAGCCGCCTGAAATTTACCCAGAAGGTGACCGCCCGAAACCTTATCCGCTATAAGAAGCGGTTTTTCATGACTATAACCGGCATCGCCGGCTGCACAGCTCTGCTGCTGACAGGTTTTGGGGTGAAAGACTCTATCTCTGACATCACTGCCAAGCAGTTTACAGAGCTGAACCACTACCAGCTTACAATAGGCCTGTCAGAGGAAAGCGCTTTAGAAGGCCGTGACCTGCAGGCCATTTTAGAGGATGAAAGCCGGGTGGCAGGCTTCCTGCCCGCCATGCAGGAAGCAGGCACGGTGGTGCCTGCTGGGGACTATCCCGCCGACAGTGTGACCATTTTCGCCCCCTCCGACGTTTCCCTGCTGCCGGAATATTACACCTTCCGCCACAGGACAGACGGCGGGGAAGTTATCTTCGACGAAAACGCGGTTATTATTACGGAAAAGCTGGCAGAGCGCCAGCGCCTGCGAATCGGGGACACAATCATCCTGCAAAATCACAACGAGCAGGAAGCCTCCCTCACCATCACCGATATCTGCGAAAACTATGTCCATCACACTCTGTACCTCTCCCCTGCCGCCTATGAGGAGGCTTTCGGAGAGGCGGCAGAGATGAATTCCATTCTGTGCCGCCTGCCGGAAGGGGAATCGCCCCAGAGCGAGACAGCCTTAACCACTGCCCTGCTCCAGTGCCGGGATGTAGCCATGACCACCTTCAACACAGAGATTTCCCGCAGCTTTGACAACACCATCCAAAGCCTGAACCTGATTGTGGTGGTGCTGATTATCTCCGCCGGGGCCTTGGCCTTTGTGGTGCTGTATAATCTGACCAATATCAACATCACCGAGCGGGAAAAAGAGCTTGCCACTATCAAGGTGCTGGGCTTTTTTGACCGGGAGGTGGCGGCCTATGTATACCGGGAAACAGCCATCCTTACGGTAATCGGCTGTCTTGCAGGGCTGGGCCTGGGCGTGGCCCTGCACCAGTTTGTCATCCGCACAGCAGAAGTGGATATCGTCATGTTTGGCAGAAGCGTGTACCCTTTAAGCTACCTGTGGTCTGCCCTGCTGACCCTGCTGTTCAGCGTGTTAGTGAACCTGGTGATGGGCAGGAAGCTGAAAAATATCAGCATGGTGGAAAGCATGAAAGCCCCGGAATAATCCCTTTCCCAAGCTGAAAAGCCTGCTTTACAGCAAACAAAAAAGGATCCCCTCTGCGGGATCCTTTTTCTTATACAAATGTATTTTACTTTGTTTCTGAAAGCACTCTGCGCAGGGCTTTCTGGCTGCGCTCTTCGCTGACAGCCACCAGCTCGTCCCCAGGGTTCAGCACTGTTGCGCCGTTAGGGATAGTCAGTTCCCCCTGGCGGATGACGGAAATCACCAAAGCGCCTTTTGGCAGCTTCATATCCATCAGGCGCACCCCGGCCCAGGCTGTATCAGGACTTAACGTGATGGAGCTTATCTCCCCCTTGCCCTTGTTCAGGCTGGCAATCAGGTGCATGTGGGCCATATCCGCCTCCTGCTCAATCATCTTTGTCAGGATGTCCGTACTGCTCACAATATTGTGGATGCCCAGCGCCCGGAATGTGCTGGCGTTGCGGGGATCGTTCACCCGCACAATTACCTTTTTCGCCCCAAAATGGTTCTGGGCCAGTTGGGCACACACCAGGTTATCCTGATCCACCCCTGTCACTGCCATCACGCAATCTGCGCCATAGGTGCCTGCCGCCTCTAATACAGGCACATGGGTGCCGTCTCCAGGGTAAATGGCAGCATCCAAAGCGTCCGCCAGTTCCCGGCAGCGTGCTCTGTCTTTCTCCACCAGCGTCACAGAATGCCTGCGCTCCAGCAGCGCCCGGGCCAGATTCCACCCAGCCTTGCCGCCGCCCACAATTACCATCTGCATGAGGGCTTCCTCCCTTTCGCCTAATCAATCACCCTGCTGTACACCACCAGATCCCCGGCCTCCAGCGCCAGCGGTTCCCCCTGGAAAAGCAGGAACCGCCCGCCTTTCTTAATCAGACCAAACAGGCCCTCCTCTGGGGCAGGCTCCAGGTGCGCTGTGGTGTGGCCTGCCATTTTCCGCTCCACCAAACGGGACTGCAAGGAGATAGTTGCCTCCCCAAAGGTGACCTGCCGGGCCTGGAAAGGGCTTATCAGCGCTGCCGCCAGCTTGTCCGCCGCCATGTTGGTAGGGCAGGCCGTAAGCAGGCCGGCCTTCTGGAAAATGCTCTCCCTGTCCGGATCGGAAATCCGCGCCACAACCTTGGGCACGCCAAAAACATCCTTGGCCATCTGCCCCACAGCAATATTCAGGTTGTCATCTGAGGTCACAGCCGCCACCGCGTCGCAGCCTTCAATGCCAGCCTGCCGCAGGGCATTCATGTCCATGGGAAAGCCCTGGGCTGTCACCCCCTGAAAACTATCGCTGAGCTGGGCCAGATTGTCCTCGCTCTCGTCCACAATGGACACGCTGTGGCCCAGTTCATCCAGCATCTGGGCAATCCGCCTGCCCAGCAGACCGCCTCCAACAATCAAAATATTCATAGCAAAAGCTTTACTCCCCGTCCTCGTCATCGCCGCCGGAAGATGCCAGAGAACTGTCCTCCTCCTTGGAAGAGGCAGAGTTATCCTTATCCTCGTCCTTGCCGCTGGTTTTGCTATCCTTGCCGGCTTCTTCTTTCAGCTTGTTATATTCGTCCAGGGTTACTTCCACCACCTCTACATATTCGGCAGAAACATAGGCCGCTTTGCCGTTATAGGAAACCTGGTACCAGCCGTCTTTTTCGTCCTCTACCAGCAATGCCAGCTTGGATCCGTTTTTAGCAAGGCCCAGTTTGTCCCCGTCAGTAGATCCCTTGGAGCGGACATTCAACCCGTCATCCGCTTTTACCTTTACAGCCTTTGCCATCTGCTCCGGCGTGGGGGAAGGTGACACAGCAATTGGCGTAACTGTGCTGCTGCCTGTCCCGGAACTGCTGGGCAAGCTGCTGTCATTCTTCTTGTCATCCTCCCCGCAGGCGGACAGCAGCGCCGCCGTCATGCATAAACCTAAAACCAGGCACATCCATCTTTTCATAAAACGCACTCCTCCCTTTGCCCGCGGCCAAGCTCCTGCCCTGCCGCGTGTTGCTATGCTTATTGTACCATAATTAGAAGAAAAGTCCAATGGTTTTTTTCTTTTTTTCATAAATCCCCATTCCTTCCCGCTAAAAAAGTTACCACCCCCATATAGGCAGGGCAGGAAAAAGCCCTTAAATTCTTTCCTGTTTATAGTTAACGCAGTTCAAAAGAGACAGAAACCCTCTTTTGAACCAGGTGGCTCAGCCGCTCAACTTGAAAATCGGGATGTACCGATTTTCAAGTGCGTTTACTATATTAGACGGCGGATGGGAAGCTTTGGCAACATGCCTTGAAAAAATTTTTCCCGGCAAAAAGCAGAGGGGCCTGCCCGGCGAACCAGACAAGCCCCTCTTTCAGGAGACATATAGATTTAAAAGGAAATTTTTCCCATTATTCCGCCATCTTCTTCAGCTTCGCATACTTCTCTGCTGCATACTTCTCAGCGTTTGCGAACAGCGTCTCGGCGCGCTCCGGGAAGGAACGGGTCAGGCTGTTATAGCGCACTTCGCCCATGATAAAGTCGCGGTAGGAAGCGGAAGGCTCCTTGCTGTCGAGCTGGAAGGGGTTCTCCCCTGCGTCAGCCCGGCGGGGGTCGAAGCGGAAGTTGTGCCAGTAGCCAGCGGCCACGGCCTTCTTCTCTTCTACCATGGAAACGCCCATGCCGCCTTTGATGCCATGGTTGATGCAGGGCGCGTAAGCCAGGATGATGGAGGGGCCATTGTAGCTCTCAGCCTCGGAGAAGGCTTTGATGCACTGGTTCATGTCGGCGCCCATGGCAACCTGGGCCACGTACACATAGCCATAGCTCATGGCGATAGCCGCCAGATCCTTCTTCTTCTGGGCCTTGCCAGTAGCGGCAAACTGGGCTACAGAGCCGCAGGGAGTGGACTTGCTGGCCTGTCCGCCGGTGTTGGAGTACACCTCGGTGTCGAACACCAGGATGTTGATGTTCTCGCCGGAAGCCAGGGCATGGTCAACGCCGCCGAAGCCGATATCATAGGCCCAGCCGTCGCCGCCCAGAATCCACATGGACTTCTTGGCAAGGTAATCCTTGTCCTTCAAAATCTCCAGAGCCAGGGTGCAGGCTTCGCAGTCGCAATACTTCTCGCCTGCGGCCTTGCGGGCCTGGGCATGTGCCAGGAACTCGGGAGCCTTGTCACCAAAGACTTCCTGAGCCTTGGGAGAGCTGGCAAAAGCGATGTTCTCGTCCACAGTCATCACGCCGTTCTCCAGGGCCGCGATATAAGCCTCGGCAGCGGGGCCGTTGGACTTGCTGTCCCACATGGTGTCCATCCAGGCTTTGGCGGCTTCCTTGATTTCGGGCACGCAATATTCAATGGCGCACAGCTTCTCGGTCAGCTCCTTGAGGCGGCCGCGCACGGCGTTCTGGGCCAGGGTCATGCCCAGGCCGAACTCGGCGTTGTCCTCAAACAGGGAGTTTTCCCAAGCGGGGCCGTGGCCCTTCTTGTTGACAGTGTAGGGAGTGGCAGGTGCGGAACCGCCCCAGATGGAAGAGCAGCCGGTAGCGTTGGCGATAAACATCTTGTCGCCAAAGAGCTGTGTGGCCAGCTTCGCATAGGGAGTCTCGCCGCAGCCGCCGCAGGCGCCGGAGAACTCCAGCAGGGGCTGCTTGAACTGGCTGCCCTTGACGGAAGTCTCTTTGAACTTCTCGGAAACAGCTTCCTTAACAGGCAGGTCGATAGCATAGTTGAACACAGCCTGCTGGGGCCGCTGGGAGTCGATGGGGGCCATCTGCAGGGCCTTGGTCTTGGCGGGGCAGGTGGTCACGCAGGAGCCGCAGCCTGTGCAGTCCAAGGTGGAGATAACCATGGCAAAGTTCATGCCGGGCACGCCTGTCATGGGCTTGCTCTTAATGGCCTCAGGCGCGTTCTTCACTTCCTCATCGGTCATGGCGATGGGACGGATAACGGCATGGGGGCACACATAGGAGCACTGGTTGCACTGGATGCAGTTTTCCGGAATCCACTGGGGCACGTCCACAGCCACGCCGCGCTTCTCGTAAGCGGCGGTGCCCTGGGGGCTGGTGCCGTCGGCATACTTCTCGAAGGTGGAGACGGGCAGATCCTTGCCGTGGAAGGAGTTCACGGGGAACACCACGTTGTTGACATAATCCACCAGCTCCTGACGGCTGCCTGTGGCAACCTTCTTCTGGCTGTCGTCTACAGCGTCCTTCCAGGCGGCGGGCACGTCTACCTTCACATAGCCGGTAGCGCCACGGTCGATAGCGTCGTGGTTCATCTTGACCACGGCCTCGCCCTTGCGTCCATAGGACTTCTGGGCCGCGTCCTTCATATACTGGATGGCATCCTCAGCGGGGATGATCTTGGCGATGGAGAAGAAAGCGGACTGGAGCACGGTGTTGGTGCGGGTGCCCAGGCCCAGCTCCTTGCCGATGGCAAAGGCGTCGATGGTGTAGAAGTTGATGTCATTGTCGGCAATGAACTTCTTCACCTTGCCGGGCAGGCGGTCGTTGAGCTCCTCGGCGTTCCAGGCGCAGTTGAGCAGGAAGCTGCCGCCCTTCTTCAGATCCTGCACCATGTCATAAGTCTCCAGGTAAGCAGGGTTGGAGCAGGCCACGAAGTCCGCCTTGGAGATATAGTAGGTGGACTTGATGGGGGTGTGGCCGAAGCGCAGGTGGCTGATGGTAAGTCCCCCGGACTTCTTGGAGTCATAGTCGAAGTAGCCCTGGGCATACATGTCGGTGTGGTCGCCGATGATCTTGATGGAGTTCTTGTTGGCGCCCACAGTGCCGTCGGAACCCAGGCCCCAGAACTTGCAGGAGGTGGTGCCCGCGGGAGCGGTATCCGGGTCTTCCTTCACTTCCAGAGACAGATGGGTCACATCGTCCACAATGCCGATGGTGAAGCGCTTCTTGGGTTCGGCGCTCTCCATGTTGCGGTATACGGCGATGATGTCGCTGGGCTTGGTGTCCTTGCTGCCCAGGCCGTAGCGGCCGGAGTATACGGGGCACACGCCGAACTGGGTGCCGTTGATGGCGGCCAGCACGTCCAGGTACAGAGGCTCGCCGATGGAGCCGGGCTCCTTGGTGCGGTCCAGCACGGAGATGGTCTTCACCGTCTCAGGCAGCACGTCCAGCAGGTACTTTGCCACGAAGGGGCGGTACAGGTGGACTTTCACCAGGCCAACCTTCTCCCCGGCGGCCATCAGGTAGTCGATGACTTCCTCGATAGTCTCGCAGGCGGAACCCATGGCGATGATGACCTTGTCGGCATCGGGAGCGCCGTAATAGTTGAAGGGCTTGTAATCTGTGCCGATCTTCTCGTTGACCCTGTTCATGTAGTCAACCACAACCTGGGGCACAGCGTCATAATACTTGTTGCAGGCTTCACGGGCCTGGAAGAAGATGTCGCCGTTCTGGGCCTGGCCCCGGAGCACGGGGTGCTCAGGATTCAGGGCATTACGGCGGAACTCGTTTACAGCGTCCCAGTCCAGCATCTCGCCCAGATCCTCATAGTCCCAGGTCTCGATCTTCTGCACTTCGTGGGAGGTGCGGAAACCGTCAAAGAAATGGAGGAAAGGCACCTTGCCCTTAATGGCGGACAGGTGGGCCACAGCGCCCAGATCCATAACCTCCTGGGGGGAGTTGGCGCACAGCATGGCATAGCCGGTCTGGCGGCAGGCATACACGTCGGAGTGGTCGCCGAAGATGTTCAGGGCATGGGTGGCCACGGTACGGGCGGAGACGTGGATGACGCTGGGTAGCAGCTCGCCGGCGATCTTGTACATGTTGGGGATCATCAGCAGCAGGCCCTGGCTGGCTGTGTAGGTGGTGGTCAGCGCGCCGGCGGCAAGGGAGCCGTGGACAGCGCCGGCGGCGCCGGCCTCAGACTGCATCTCGGTGACGCGCACCTCACGGCCGAACAGGTTCTTCCGCCCGGCGGCGGCATACTTGTCGGTTTCGTCAGCCATCACGGAAGAGGGCGTGATGGGGTAGATGGCGGCAACGTCTGTAAAGGCATAAGAGACATGCGCGGCGGCGTTGTTGCCATCCATGGTTTTCATTTTTCTTGCCATAATAACGATTTCCTCCTTTTAGGATGATCGGAACTGCTCCATCGGGCATTTGGGCGCGACAAAACGCCGGGACATGCCCGTGTTGTTTTATTCTACCATTTTTTTCGAGTGCTGTAA
This sequence comes from Neglectibacter sp. X4, assembly GCF_009917365.1. Taxonomy (NCBI): domain Bacteria; kingdom Bacillati; phylum Bacillota; class Clostridia; order Eubacteriales; family Oscillospiraceae; genus Neglectibacter; species Neglectibacter sp. X4. Next base: position 65,616 of record NZ_QWLE01000003.1, read on the forward strand.
AGGCAAAAATCAGCCTTTTGCAAAATTTTTACGGAAGGCTGCGGGGCTCATCCTGCCTGCCGCGCTTTTCCTCATTATTGCAGAAACAGGACGGCTTCCCCGCCCCCTCCCGCTTTGTTTACGGTTTCTTTTCCAAACTTTTCAAAATCCTCCGGCCTGCCTCCTGGGAAACGAGATCCGGCAAAGCCGCCACATAGACGCACCCACAGAACCCGCACACCGCGCACAGCACCAAGCCGATGGCGCGAACCCTCCCGCGGCCATAGCCTTTGTCCTCCATAGCCTGGTTCATAGCTATGACAATCGTAATGTGGACTGCCAGCGCCAGTATCACCAGCGCAATTATAAAACCTGTGCTCATGTTCCTGTCCCCTTTCTGGAATAAAAATCTCCCAATTATCATAAACCATTTTGGTATCTATTGTCAATATGCCATTTTGTCATGTCTATACTTTCTGGTAAAGACCCAATACAAAAATGGGAGATGGACTATGCTTCAGAGGATAAAAGACTTACGGGAAGATCATGATTTATTCCAAAAGGACGTGGCGGCATACCTGCAATGCTCGCAGGTATGCTATTCCCGCTACGAACGCGGTGACCGTGAGATTCCTTTAAATGTGCTCATCAAATTGAGCCAGTTTTATAACACCAGCACAGACTATTTGTTGGGCCTCACCGATGAGCCAAAGCCTTACCCAAGAAGGCCCCCTAAAAAGACCTATCTGCCGTAAGACAGTTAAGGAGGGAGGGCGTATTTATGTACCAGAAGATTCGGGATTTGCGTGAAGATATGGACTTGAAGCAGCAGGCTTTAGCAACCTACCTCCACTGTACACAAGCTTGCTACTCAAATTATGAACTGGGCTATCGGGACATTCCTACAGAAGTGCTCATCAAACTCAGCGAATTTTACAACACCAGCGTGGATTACCTGCTGGAACTAACTGACGAGCCAAAGCCTTATCCCCGGAAAAAGCGCAGACGCTAAAAAGGGTGGCAGCTATGCTGCCACCCTTTTTATTTTCAACAAGTTTTAAGGTTAAGCCCATTTAAAAAAGGGCTTACAGGGTGTGGGACGCTCTCCCACGACTTTACGCAAAATCCTGTGATAACCTGGCTCATCCTTCTCCGGCTGGGTGACAGCCTCCAAAAGGCCCGCCCGGATAAAGGCTTCTATGCGCCTTGCCACCCAGCCGTCGCCTATCCCCAGCCGGTATCTGCCCAGCACGCGCCCCACCACCACAGCCTCCTGGAATTCCCTGCCCTGAACCGCGATTTCCCGGGCAATAAAGGGGTCGTAAAACTCCTCCGGCACGCTTACCAGCCGGCCGTTCACCACCGCCCGCAGCGGCGCGTTTTCCTCCTGCAGCTCCCCCCAGCGGTTTTGGAGCATCCTGGCCCAGGCCGTGGAAAGCTTCCTCCCCTCCCCCGCCAGCCGCCCCCACTGATGCGGCTCCGCCTCCGCCCAGGACTGGTACGCCGTCAGCGTCCCCGCTTCCCACTCCCTGCATGGCGGCAGGGGCACGCAGGTGCATGAGAGGCTTTCCAGCCCCAAAGGCCGGAGCTGTTCCAAGAGCCAGCAGAGGCCGCAGGCTTCGTCCGGGCTTCCGCTGGCCCACACCCGGAAAGGCTCTCCCAGGGCAGCCCCCTCTAAAAGCCGCTTCAGGCTCTGCCGCCCGGTTTCCGCCATTGCCTGTGCCGCTTCCGCCCCTTCCGGGCAGGTTCCCAGAAGCTCTTTCAGCACCTGCTCCCGCTGGGGGCCTATGTCCTCTCCAGAAATGTCCCCCACGCTTTCGCACAGGGGGAAGCACAGCACGTCTCCAGGGCTTCCCTCCAGAGGCACAGCCTGTTCCCAGGCCCTGCGCTCTTGCTCCCGGGCCTGCTGTATTAGCGCACGCTGTTCCGCTTTTGTCAGGCCGTCTCCCCCGATAATGCCTATAACGTGGCTTTCTGTCACGTCTTTGCGGGCCAGGGCGCATTTCAGGCTTCCGGCGGCGCTATCGCTGAACACAACCTCCATCATGGCTGTTTCCCTCCTCTTAGCTCCGTTTATTAATTATTAGTATAGCATTTTTAACGGGCACAGGCAAGGAAAGCCGCGCTTTTTAAGCTTTTTAAACAGTATATCATGCCCTTTTGCGGAGAACATTTGACAAACCCTGGCCTTTCCTGTAAAATAAACGCAAAGCAACTAAATTTCACCCCGAAAGGAGTTTCCTTTTCATGCCTCCCGAACCTGACGGTACGCTTGCCGTTTCCACTGTGCTCACAGTCTTATGCCTGCTGCTTGCCGCGCTGTACGCGGCGGGGGAATCTGCTGTGGGGTGCTTATCCCCCTCCCAGGTGAAAAAAGACGCTGAGTCCGGCGACAAAAAGGCTCAAACCCTCCTAAAGGTTTTGCAGGCCCAAAATGGCGCCGTTACCCCCTTGCAGCTAGGGCTTTTCTTTTGCGGGCTTTTAGGGCTGAGCTTGTGCATCAGCGGCTTCTGGCCCCCGGCCCAAGAGGGCCTGCAGCCTTTGAAGCTGGCCCCTGTCCTCTCCTGCCTGCTGGTATCCCTGTGTTACATGCTGGTGTTTTTCCTCTTTGCCGATCTGCTCCCTAAAAAGAGCGCCCGCCACGGGGCTGAAAGCTTTTGTAAGCGCTGGGCCAGCCTTATCTGGGTGCTTTCCTGTCTGGCGCGGCCCCTGCTCCTGCTTTCCACCTGGATTGCAAACGGCCTTTTGCGCCTGTTCCACATCGATCCCCATGCCCTGGAGGACGCTATGACCGAGGAGGAAATCCTCCAGATGGTGGGCAAGGGCGAGGAGCGGGGCGTTATTGAGGAGACAGAAAAGGATATGATAGCCAATATACTGGACTTTAATGACACCACCGCCGGGGAAACCATGACACACCGCACAGACATTATCGCTGTGGAGGACACCGCCCCTATCCGGGAGCTGGTGGAAGCTGCCGTAGAGCATGGGTGTTCCCGCCTGCCGGTATACCATGAGGATATCGACTCTGTGGTGGGCATCTGCTATGCCAAGGATTTGCTGCCCTATGTAGGGGCGGACATCCCCCAGGGCCTCTCCCTTACAGACTTTATGCGCCCTGCCTACTTTATCCCGGAAACAAAGAAGTGCAGTTCCCTTTTTACGGAAATGACGGAGCGCAAGGTGCAGATAGCCATTGTGGTGGATGAATACGGCGGCACGGCAGGGCTTATTACCCTGGAAGATCTGATGGAATCCATTGTGGGGAACATACAGGACGAGTATGACAACGAGGAGGACGAATTTTTCCGACTCTCCGAGAGGGCCTTTACAGTGGACGGTTCTGCCGCCATTGACGAGGTGTCGGATTTGGCCGGGGTGGAGCTGCCCGAAGGAGACTATGACACCATCGCCGGGCTTGTAACAGAGTTGCTGGGCCGCATCCCCAAGGAAGGGGAGCGCCCCCAGGTGCAGGTGGCGGGGCTGACGGTTACCGTACTGAAAATTGAGGATCAGCGCCTTTCCCGGCTGCTGCTGGTAAAGGATCTTCCTGTCCCCCAGGAGAAATAGATGTCCGCTTAAAAGCTTAAAGGCAAGACAGACCCTGGCGGTTTGTCTTGCCTTTTTAGTGCTGTGCAGCCTGCTATTAAAGTTATCAATAAAAGAACCGTTCAAAAGAAGCCTACTGCTGCTGACGAAGAAAAGCGCTTTAAAAAATACGGTTATGCGGTCTTTTGAAAACGCCGGGAAAGAAGCAGGCACAGGATAAGCACCATGGGGAACAGGGCTGCCCCCAGCATACCGGCCTTCAATCCCCACTGCTCCCCGCGTCCCAGCCCCAGGGCGATGTCGCTTACAGCGCCTGTAAGGGCAGGGCCTAAGGAGCAGCCGATGTCCCCGCACACTGCCAGCACGCCAAACATGGCCGTGCCCCCTTTGGGATAGGCGGCGGCAGTGGCGCTGAGAACCCCGGGCCACATCAGGCTGATGGAAAACCCACACAGGGAACAGCACAGCAGGGAAACCAGGGGTATGGAAAACAGGGCTGCTCCCAGATAGCACCCTGCGCAGAGGCAGGCGGTACACAGCAAGGCCCGGTTTAAATCCAGCTTTTCCCCCCAGATTCCGTAAATAGTACGCCCAATCCCCATGAATACGGCGAAAAGGCAGGGGCCAAGCAGATCGCCCATGACCTTGGGCACCCCCAGGGCCTTTTCCGCGAAAAGGGAACTCCACTGGCTCATGGCCAGCTCGGAGGCCCCGGCGCACAGCATAAGCATCATGGCGGTTATAAAAACGCCGGATCGGAACAGGGTTTTTAAGGGGGACTTTTCCTCCTCCGGCACAGTAGGCCGCAGGGGCACTGTGGCAAAGGCCACGCAGTTATAGGCAGGCAGCAAGGCCCAGAAAAGGGGCAGCACCCACCACAGCCCCTCTCCCAGCAGGCGCACTGCCAGGGTGGTCAGCAGCACCACTGCCACCTGGCCCCAGCAGTAGAAGGAGTGGAGCAGGCTCATTTTGGCGTCCTTGGCGTCTGAGGGCAGGGAGTCGATAATGGGGCTAATAATCACCTCTACCATGCCGCCGCCAATGGCGCTGACCGCCGTGGCGATGGCAAGGCCCGCAAAGGGAGAAGGCAGCACCCGGGGCAGAAGCCCCAGCAGCGTAAGCCCTAAAGCGCTGCACACATGGGCCATGACAGCGGCGGCCCGGTAGCCCATTTTGTCGACAAAGCGCACGCACAGCAGGTCTACCAGGATTTGGGTGACAAAGTTAAAGAGGATCAGGGAGGAAATCATGGCGTAGGAAACGCCGAATTCCTTTTGGAAAATGACGAAAAGCAGGGGGCTTATGTTGTTGACAATCCCTTGGACAATGTATCCCCGGTAACAGGCCATCCGGGTGCTTTTATAGGAGATGGTTTCAGGCATAAAGGCAGTCCTTTCCCGGTCATTTTGAAGCATACTATTCTATTATAGTCAAAAACCGGAAATTTGGGAACTGCCTGGAGCCAGAAAATCAGGGGGCAAGCGCGGAGAAATCCACAAGGAAATCTTCAAAATTTTGTATATAATACCGGATATTCTTCCTCCCCCGCTGCAGAACCCTGTGGCCCTCTGCCTCCAGCTTTTCCTTCTGGGCCAACACGCCGCCAGGATATTTGGGGTTCAGCTCCCCATCGGCTTTCAAGGTGCGCCAGTAGGGCGTTTCGTCCCCCTGCCGCTGGAAGCTGGCCCAGGCCGCGATGGAGACAAAAATACCCGCTGTAATAGGCTCGGTAAAGTCTGCACTGTTTATCCGGGCCAGGTGTTCCCGCAAAGCCCCCACTGTAGTGAGCCTGCCAAAGGGCACCAGCCGCATCAGGCGGTCATACTCCAGGGGCGGAGCGAAAAACATGTTGTCCCCGCCATACTTCTCAATGCTTTTCCGGTCTGTAAGCTTCTGGAATTTGGGCATGTCCTTGCTGTCCTGCAGCATGGCGTTAAAATCTTTTTTATCCTCGTTTGCCAATTTGCATCGCCTCCATCACCAGTATACCCCTCTTTTAGCAGCAGTGCAATGAGGCTGTTTTCTTTTTTGCATCTGCTGCAGCCTGAGAGATGAAAATATTTGTGCGGGCTGGAAGGTTTTTTCAAAAATGGGATTGCTTTTTTTGGTGGGAATCTATATAATAAAACTAAATAGGACAGAGAAAGCTTTCTGCCCCATCATAAAACAATAAGGAGTGTACCGCGTTATGAAATTAGGCGTACTCACGAACGTCATCGGCTCCACCCCCCTTAAAGAGGCCCTGGCCTACCTGAAGGGCCTGGGCGCCCAGATGGTAGAGATCGGCTGCGGCGGTTATCCCGGCAAGCAGCACTGCGATCCCGGCGTGCTGCTGCACGATGAAGCCAAGTTCAATGAATTTGTAGAAACTATCAAGGAGTCTGGCTTGGAGATCAGCGCTTTAAGCTGCCATGGCAACCCTGTGCATCCTAACAAGGAAATTGCCAAGCAGTTTGACGACGATCTGCACAACGCCATTCTCATGGCCGAGAAGCTGGGCATCCACCAGATCAACACCTTCTCTGGCTGCCCTGGCGACTGCCCCGAGTCCAAGAACCCCAACTGGATCGTGTGCAACTGGCCCACCGAGTATCCCGAAACCCTGGAGTGGCAGTGGAACGAAGTCCTCATTCCCTATTGGAAAGATTTCATAGCCTTCGCAAAAGAGCATGGCGTGAACAAAATTGCTTTGGAAATGCACCAGGGCTTCTGCGTCCACAACACCCGCACCCTGCTCCGCCTTCGTGAGGCTGTCGGCCCCGAAATCGGCGCCAACCTGGATCCCAGCCACCTGTTCTGGCAGGGCATGGATCCCCTGAAGGTTATCCGCGCCCTGGGCGGCGAAGCCATCTTCCATGTACATGCCAAGGACGCTATTATCGACAACATCAATAGCCCTGTAAACGGCAACTTGGATACTTTGTCCTACGCCGACATGAGCAAGCGCTCCTGGATCTTCCGCAGCATTGGCTATGGCCACGACGAGCTGTTCTGGAAGGAGTTCTGCAGTCAGCTCCGCCTGGTGGGCTATGATTATGTGCTGTCCATTGAGCACGAAGATGCCATGCTGAGCACCAACGAGGGCTTGGTAAAGGCCTGCGATGTGTTGAAGCGCGCTATCCCCTTTGAGGATACAGCGGACATGAGCAAGCTGCACTGGGTTTAATGTTCTAAAATAACCGGACAGGCTATAGGCCCCGCCCGGCGGATCTTTTGGATGAGTTGCGAAAAGTCGCATAGAGCGAGTGGGGCGGCACGGCATTTAGGCTGTGCCGCCCTTTACCTGTGGTATGTAAGCCGCAGGTTATAAAATATACTTATCCTATACTTTGCTGCGGATGCCCTATGATATTTGCAATTCCACTTCGTAATGCGCAAGCATAACCTCCTGGCACTAGCTTTTGCTGTCCTCCATCTGGCCATCCCTCTTTCAGTGTTTTGCCAGGCTGCAACGTAATCTACTACCAAAAGGCGTTTTTCTTTCTACACCATCGCCAGAAGCCTTCCCTTGAACCACTCGCCTAGCGAGTGGTTTGTTATAGACAAAAAGGCTGCGCTCCTCTTAGTGGGGCGCGGCCTTTTCCTTTGTTTAAGACACCTTCCGGCTGGTTAACAGGTTCAGCGCAGATTCCACCTCTGCGGCAGCGCTTTGCTGTTCCTTTTTGTAAGCCTCCCGTTGGCGGAACGTTTCCCGGACTTTGCCTGTCATCTCATACAGCTTGTCCAGCGTGGGGCACCGGGAAATATTGGCGTGGGTAAAGAATTCGTTCCATCTGGAGATAGCCGGATCAAGCCCTATAGGCTCGGCCATAACCGGAACAATCTCCTTTAGACTGACAATGCTTATATTAAACTCGTTTACCCCAATCGTTTCCCGCATTTCCTCCTCTGTAATCATCCCCATCTCCCGCATTGTGTCCAGAGCATAGATCCTGTCCATGACAGAAAGCTGTCCGGAGAAATTCCGGCGCAGGAACGCGCGGTTTTCCTCTGTATCTCCTTTGCTTTCCGGCAGGTAGCGCTGGGACTGCACAGCCTTCCAGGCATAATAGTCCTGCATTAGCTGCTCTTTTGGGTTTGACGCCGCATATTTAACCGTACCGTCCACGTTGCGCATCAAATCCATGAAGGTGACACCGGACAGGTTTTCCCAATCCCTCATGCGGTTAAAGCCCGCCTTGGCAACGCCGGAACACAAGGAATATACATCCCACATCCGCTGGGAAAGGAAGCTGAGGTCTATCATACTAAAAACTCCTTTTGGCGCGATCCTCGCAAGTTATTGTATCCTTATCTACTCTATCGGCACCAAAGCTGGAAAAATAAGAGAACCCGGGAAACCGTTGGATCCCGGGTTTACGCTTGGAATAGCACTGCAAAAGCCTGCCTGGCCCCTCAGGCATTCAGGCGCAGGGCCATAGCCACCCAGCCCTTTTCCTCCCGGCGCTCCAGCACGGTGAAGCGGCCGGAAAGTGCGTCCAGCACATCCTGCTCCCGGGTGTCGATAATGCCGCTGACAATATACACGCTGTCCAGGGTGAGGAACCGGGGGGCATCCTGGCTTAGCAGGATGACAATATCCGCCACAATATTTGCCGCCGCTACCTGGAATTTCCCTGTCACCTTCTCCCCCAGGTTGCCGCAAATCCCGGTAAAGCGTTCTCCCACGCCGTTTACCCTGGCATTCTCCACAGCAGTTTTCACAGCCAGGGGGTCAATATCTACACCCACCGCAGACTCTGCCCCCAAAAGCAGGGCTGCCACAGATAATATGCCGCTGCCACAGCCCATGTCCAGGAAGCCTGTGCCGGGGGACACATACTTCTCCAGCAGCTCCAGGCACAGGCGGGTGGTTTCATGGGTGCCGGTGCCAAAGGCCAGGCCCGGCTCCAGATGCAGCACAGTGCGGCCCTGGGGATCGTATTCCTCTTCCCACAGGGGACGGATCAGCAGCTTTTCCCCCACAGGCATGGGCTTGAAATATTTTTTCCAATTATTAAGCCAGTCCTCCTCCCGGCAGGCCCCCTGGCTTATCTCGCAGGGGATGCCCACCGCTTCATAGCGCTCCCGCAAAAAGGACACTGCCTCCGCCGGGTTTTCCTCTGGGCTGATATAGACGTGGATAATGGCTGTGTCCCTGTCCTTTTGCAGCAGCTCTTCGTCTATTAAATCTATGTGGGCAATCTCCATGGCTTCCTCTTCTAAATGGGAGTAGTCCTCCATATAAATGCCATAGGGCACCACCATGTTGGCAATGTCCCCGGCCCTCTCCGCCTCTGGGGCCGGGATTTTTATCTGTATCTCTGTCCAGTTGCTGTCCATGCGCATTCCTGCCTTTCTTTTTTTCTCATTATACACGATTTTCCTGTTTTTTCAACTGCCTGCCGAAAGGAGCGCTGCTGTCCTATGACCAAAGCTGCCAAACGGAAATTTTTTATACAGGGCGCTGTGCTCACGGCTGTGTCCCTGTTCCTGCGGGTTACCAATATGGGCTACCGGGCCTATCTGTCCCAAAAAATCGGTTCGGCAGGCATGGGGCTTTACCAGCTTATCCTCTCTGTGTTCCTGCTGGCAGTCACCCTGTCCACCTCCGGCATCAGCCTGGCTGTGACCCGCATGGTGTCTGCCGCTATTGCCACAGAAAGGCGGGAAACCCTCCGCTCCCTGGTGGCCCGGTGCTTTGCCTTCTGCCTTTCTCTGAGCCTGGGCATTGCCCTGCTGCTCTTTTTCACCGCCGATTTTGCTGCCGCCGCGTTTCTGGGGAACCCCCAGGCCGCCCCCTGCCTCCGGATTTTAGGAATTGGCCTGCCTTTTATGTCCCTGTGCACCTGCATGAAGGGGTATTTTCTGGCAGTGGACGAATCCCTTTCCACTGCTGCCTCCGACACGCTGGAGCAAATCCTCACCATCTGTGCTACGATACTGCTGTTCTGGAAGTTTACCCCCCAGGGCATTGAGGCGGCCTGCATGGCGGCTATGGCTGCTTCCACCCTGGGGGAGGCTGTGTCGTTCCTTACAAGCTGGTGGGCTTACCGCCGGAGCCTCAGGCGGCACACCCCGGCCAGACGGGAAAAAAGCCGCGGCGTGCTTCATGGCCTAGCCCACATCGCCCTGCCCTGCACCCTCAGTTCCGCTGCCCGCAGCTTACTCAATACCGGGGAAAACCTGCTTATCCCCCGGCAGCTACAGGCATACGGGATGGGGTATCAGGCGTCCCTTTCCCAATATGGCCTGCTCCAGGGCATGGCAATGCCTATGCTCTATTTCCCCTCTTCCTTCCTGGCTTCCTTCGCTTCCCTGCTTATCCCGCAAATTGCCAGGGAACGGGAGCTTGACCACAAGCGCGCTGTAGCATACATATCCGGCAAGGCAGTGCGCAGCGCCTTAGCCTACGGGATGTTCTTTGCGGTGCTGTTCGCAGTTTTCGGGGATGACTGGGGCCGCGCCTTCTATCACAGCGAAAGCGCCGGGGCTTATCTACAGGTGCTCTCCCCCATTGTGCCCCTCATCTATCTGGATGTGGTGGTGGACAGCCTTTTGAAAGGGCTTGACGAGCAGCTTAACTCCATGAAATATAATTTTGCCGACTCCTTCCTGCGGGTGACGCTGGTGCTTCTTCTTTTAAGCCGCCTGGGCATGGAAAGCTATGTGGGCATCCTCTTTTTCAGCACGATATTCAACGCTGCCTTGAGCCTGCGCCGGCTGATGAAAGTCAGCGCCCTGCGGCTCTCCCTGTGGACGCATGTAGCCCTGCCCCTTGCCTGGGCCGTAGCCTGCGTGCTTCTGGGAGAATGGGCCATGGCACGGCTGGCCCTGGAAAGCCCCTTCCTTCTTATCGGCCTGGAAACCTTTTTCTGCGGCGGGCTGTTTGCGGCAGGATATGGGTTCATCTGCCGCTGGGAGAAAAAAAGGATGGAAGGGAAAGGGTAATGGCGGGGGTGTGCCTCTGCCACTTGCAGCGGAAAGGAATTCGGGGTATAATAAGAATGGGTTCACACCAAGCAATCATACGCATCTTTTCGGGTTATTCTTGAAGCACACAAAATCCCCCGATAATCTGCATATGCAGCTTGTGTGAACGCGCTTTGGAAAAAAGCTAAATTTCTTTTTAGGAGGATGTATTATGGCGCTGATTCAATGCAATTTCTTTTCAAGCTGCCTGAACCGCACTGTGCCCATTCAGGTTGTACTGCCTACAGACAAGCGTGTGTTCGGCCCGGAGGGCAGGCCGGCCCTGCAGGAGGAACGCCCCCTTAAAACCCTTTACCTGCTCCACGGGCTTTTCGGGAACTATACCGACTGGGTCAGCGGCACCCGGGTGCAGGCTTGGGCGCAGGATCACGATTTGGCGGTGGTCTGCCCTAGTGGGGACAACAGCTTCTATGTGGACAACACAAAGTCCGGGAACCTGTACAGCACCTTTATCGGGCAGGAGCTGGTAGAGTTCACCCGGCGCTCCTTCCCCCTCTCCCGCAGGCGGGAGGATACCTTTATCGGCGGGCTTTCCATGGGCGGCTATGGCGCCACTATAAATGGCCTGCGGTTTGCGGACACCTTCAGCCATGTGGTGGCCCTGTCCTCCGCCTATATCATTGACACAAATTTTGCCCAGGCCACAGAATATACGGACAATATTTTCACCAACAAAGGCTATGGGGAATCTATTTTCAACGACATGAGCACAGTGAAGGGCGGCGAATATGATTATGACGCCCTGGCAAAAAGAGTGGCGAACAATCCCAACAAGCCCAAGTTCTACATGGCCTGCGGCACAGAGGACGAGCTTATCGGTTCCAACCGGGAATACCGGGATTTGCTGCTCTCCCTGGGCTACCAGGTATCCTGGCACGAAGGCCCCGGCGGCCACGACTGGGTTTTCTGGGACAAGCATATTGGGGAATGTATGGAATGGCTGCCCTTAGGCAACGCTGTGGAAGGCCTTAGCTCCGGACACATTGGGGAATAGGCCGGAAAAGCATCTGCACATGTTTGAAGGCGCACAAATAATCTGCATATATTATAAGGAGGGTATTTGGGAATATGGCACTGGTGCATATAAACTTTGAAAGCGAATTCCTCGCCACCAACACAGACGTAAACATTATCCTGCCGGACAAGCCTCGGGAAAAAACGCCGGCCCAGTTTTACGGCAGCGGCGCGAAATACAAGGTATTGTGGCTGCTTCACGGCACCTTTGGAGATTATACCGACTGGATTCGCAAGAGCAACATTGAGCTGTATGCCTGCGAAAAAGATCTGATTGTGGTGATGCCCAGCGGGAACAACGCAAACTATGTAAACTGGCCCACCTTCTGCACAGGATACAACGCCTGGGACTATCTTTTTGAAGAACTGATGCCTTTAATATACAACTGGTTCCCGGCTTCCTCCAAGCGGGAAGATAACTTCATCGCCGGGCTTTCCATGGGCGGCAGCGGGGCCATGCAGTATGCTGCCGGGCATCCGGAAAAGTTTGCCGGGGCTGCCAGCCTGTCCAATGCCCCTGTGGATTTAAAGCAGATGCAGGAGCTAAAGTATGATGGCGGCGGTGACGGCAACCAGTCTGCCTTTAACCGGCGTGTGCAGAATGTGGTTGCTGCCTTTGGCGGTTTAGACGCTTATAAAAACTCTGTGGTGAATGTCTGGGATCGCCTGCCCAAGCTGATGGAGGAGGGCATCCTGCCCAAGCTTTACTTCTGCTGCGGCACAGAGGACACGCTCATTTGGAAAAGATACTGCGAATTCAAGGCGTATGCAGAAAAGATTGGCCTGCCCGCCACCTTTGAGGAGAGCGAGGGCTTTACTCATGAGTGGCGTTTCTGGGATTTGTTCATTCAAAAGGCGCTGGCTTTCTTTGGGCTGGATGAGGAAGGCCAGGGAAATCCCTTCTAGGGCTTGTTTGAAAATAGAGGAAATACCGGAATTTTTGTTCCAAAGGGAGCGGTTTCAAGGCGGAAACCGCAAGAAATACTGTCGCATTTCGAGGATTTCCAACACAGAGAACCGCAGGCGCATACATGCGTCCCGTTTGGGGCAAAAAGAGGGTGTTTACGGTTTTTCAAACAAGCCCTAGTTTTGTGACATCTGTACAGAAAAGCGGCGCGGAGGTTTTCGCGCCGCTTTTTGCATATCTTTTTCCGTCTGGCTATAAGCCTTTTGCAAAATATGTGCAGATAGGCCTTGCTTTCTGCCGTTGCAGGAGGTATACTATATGTAGTGTAAAAGAGCGGTTTCCTCCTCCATTTTCAGGAAAGGCGGCTGGCAGCATGATGGATCTGCATATGTTTGACTATTCCTTTCTTCAGGATACTCCTCCCCAGGGTGTTTCCCTGCTGCTGCGGGAAACTTCCCGCCTGCAGGCCCGGCTGCTGGATCAAAAGCGGGCCTATCCTGCCATATACAGCGCCCTGGAAAGCGCCGGGCGGGTGCGTTCCCTGCTGTCTGCCTGTCGGGCTGGGAACATGGAGAGCCGCGCGGCTGAGATTTGCGCCCGCAATTCCCCTCCCATCACCCAGGCAGAAAGGGACATGGCAGACTATCGTGACGCCCTCTTCGAGGTGGAAATGGGCCATCCTGCTGTGGAGCCATGCCGCCGGGATCTGCTGCGCCTGCACACTCTGCTGCTGGCCCGGACGCCGGGGTGTGCTGGAGGCCGGTATCGGGAAAGTCCTGGCTTTTCCCCTGTTCCTTCACAAGAGATTCCCGAGGCCATGGAGCTGTGGGAGCAGGCTCTGGTTACTGCTTACGGAGAAAAAAACTATCCCCCGCTGCTGCTTATTCCCTGCCTTGTGGCAGACTTTACCTGCATATGCCCCTTCTCCCCTGGCGGGCGGCGGACGGCTTATCTGCTCACCCGGCTTCTGCTCCAACGGGCTGGATATGTCCTTCCTGTCTCCTGGGAGGAGCAGGTATGCCGCTATAATGCCTTTTATGTACATGCCCTCCGGCAGGTACAGGAGCGGCAGGATTATTGGCCCTTTATTGAAGTTTTCCTCACCCTGCTCTATCTGTGCGCCTGTCAGGCGGAAAAGGCCTTTGCCCTGCTTCCCGGCCGGAAAATGACAAAAAAATCCCGGGTGGAGGCTGTAATAGCAGGCAGCCCTGTGCCCATTTCCAAAGGGGAAATCTGTAAACTGCTGCCAGATGTAAGCCCTACTACTGTGGAGGCCGCTTTGGGGGAACTGGTGAAAAGCGGGCAGGCCCTGCGCCGGGGATCTGCCAGGACAGCGCGGTATGAGCTGGCATAGCTTGGGGACAAGCTCTAGGGCAACACCGCACAATTCCCCGCTACCGCCTTAAGCGGCATCTCGCGGGATCTTTTTTCGCGATATACCACTTAAAATCATGCGGTATTGCCTTAGGTTTTCGTTCATCCGGACAGAAAAACAGAAGGCGCCGCATATTTGAATCCTGCCGGCGGAAAAATAGGCCTATACTACATTTTTCTATCCGGAAAGGAAGTTTTGCCATGAAACAGGAAAAAAACGGCAGGATAGGCAATCTGCCCGCCAACATCAACATTATGAATCCGGTGCCTAACAAGGACGCAAAATCTATTGTGAAGCTGGTGCGCAAGGACGGCAAGGTGTCCGGCTATGAGCTTTCAGACGGCCAGGTGCTCTCCAAGCGAGAGGGCGTGCAGCTTGCCAAGCAGGGAGGCATCCGGGGCGTAGCCATTGCCAGCCGCAATGGCAACGAATACCTCCGCTCCCTGCCGGACGGGGACGAAAGCAACAATCTGGGAGATCTGCCCAGCACGCCGCAAGGGCCTCAGGTTCTCTCATAAGGCTTTAAGCCTGCTTTACAAGCCTGCAAAAGGGCCGCTTTTTACAGCGGCCCTTTCCTTGTGCTTATTCAAGCATCCTGTATCCAGGACTTCTCTACAGGCAGGAACGGAAGGGAATATTCTGGGGCGCTTCAAAGCAGTCCTCAAAGCCCCGGCGGTGATGGTAGGCCCGTTTATCCTTGTCTGTAGGATAGACGTATCTGCCGCCCACCTCCCAGAAGAAGGGATGAAACTGATAATCCAGCCTGTCTTTCTTCATATCATACAGCACCCAGATTTCATTGATGTCTGCCATGAAGTTTGTCCACACGTCATAATGGATGGGGATAACCACCTTGCACCGCAGGGCCTCTGCCATGCGCAGGATGTCGCAGGAGGTCATTTTGTCCGCCATGCCTACAGGATTCTCGCCATAAGATCCAAAGGCCACGTCCACATCATAGTCTTTGCCATGCTTGGCAAAATAGATGGAATAGTGGGAATCGCCGCTGTGGTAGATGTTGCCGCCTGGGGTTTTCAGCAGGTAGTTTACCGCCTTTTCGTCCATGTCCGTAGGGCATATACCAGTAAGCTCTTCCCGGTTTTCCGTGGTGTCGTCTGTAGTGACAAGGCAGGTGCGGTCGAAGGAATCCAGCACCACAATCTCTATATCCTTGATTTTAATGGTATCCCCTGGCTTTACGATAATGCAGCGCTCTGCGGGCACCCCCCATTTCTGCCATAAGGCCACGCTCTTTTCCGGGCCGATGAACGGTACGGGGATTTCCCTGCCGCTTTCGTCTGTGGTGGTCATGCCGCTTTGTATCACATGGGCGGCAAACTCGGCGCTCATGTGATCCTGGTGGTAGTGGGTGGCCAGCACCGCATCCACCTGCTTTACGGCAAAGGGATCCAGCACAAAGGGCACAGCCCGTAGGTTGGGCTGCATGGCCCTGGCCCCGCACATGTTGGCCATCTGGTGTCCTGGGGCCATTTTGCCGTTTCCATGGGTGCGCTTGCCGTTGCCGCACCACAGGTCTACCGTAACATTAGCGCCTCCGGGGGTTTTAAACCAGATGCCTGTACAGCCCAACCACCACATGGCAACTGTGCCCGGCTCTACCTTTGTCTCCTCAATTTCCTCGTTAAGCCACGTCCCCCACTCCGGGAAGGTGCTCATAATCCAGCTTTCCCTGCTTATTTCGTCAATTTTGCTCATCCAAACCATCCTTTCTGCTGTTCTCTGCAAGCGGGGCTTGCCGCCCCGCACCCCGCCCAAAGGGACTTTTTTATAAAAAAGTCCCTTTGGAATCCTCAAAAAATTTCCACTCTTTATCCACAAACCATCAGTTCAAGCGGGCGAACATGGATGCAGCGTCACGTTGCCTGCCCGTAATAGGCATTGGCTCCATGCTTACGGTAATAGTGCTTGTCCTGCATGGCCTGGGGGGCGGGCTGTATCTGGGGGTTCAGCGTTTCCGCCCGGGCCGCCATTTTGGCGACCTCCTCCAGCACCACAGCGTTATGCACAGCCTCTGCCCCATCCTTGCCCCAGGTGAAGGGTCCATGGTTTTTGCACAGCACAGCAGGCATGGACTCATAATCCTTCCCGGCAAAGTATTCCACAATGGAAAGCCCTGTGTTTTTCTCATAGGCCTCCTGGATTTCCGCCTCTGTCAGGTTGCGCACGCAGGGGATCTCCCCATACATATAGTCAGCGTGAGTGGTGCCGTAGCAGGGGATGCCCCGGCCCGCCTGGGCCCAGCTTGTGGCCCAGCTTGAATGGGTGTGGACAACCCCCCCGATTTTCGGGAAAGCCTTATAAAGCTCGATGTGGGTGGCGGTGTCGGAAGATGGATTGTAGCGCCCCTCCACTTTATGGCCCTGCAAGTCCATCAGCACCATGTCCTCCGGGCGCAGCTTGTCATAGTCCACCCCGCTGGGCTTGATGGCGAAAATCCCTGCCCCCCGGTCAATTTCGCTTACATTCCCCCAGGTGAAGGTGACAAGGCCATGTGCAGGCAGCAGCATGTTGGCCCTGTATACCCGTTCTTTCAACTCTTCCAGCATAGTTTCATCCTTCCGCTAAAAATTTCTTTATGTACCCAATCTGCGTGGGCATGATATTGTCCGGCAGCCTGTCAAGGGGAAACCACTTTAATTCCGTGCTCTCCCTGTCAGGCTCCGGCGTCCCGGTATATTTTTCCACGATGTACACCACATCCGTATAATATACCTCATCCCCGTTGGGGTATACCATATGCACCCCTGCCTGCACATCAAAGAGCACAGGATCCGCTATCTCCAAGGAAGTTTCTTCCCTCACCTCCCGGCGGAGGGCCTGCTCTAAAGTTTCCCCCAGTTCCAGCCCCCCGCCGGGCACACACCATGTACCGTCATCGGAACGCTTCTCCAGCAAAAGCCCCTTCTCCCTGTCGTACAAGATGCACATGGCGGCTGTCATCATAATGGGGCTGTGGCCTATAAGCTTCCGTATGTCCGAAATATATCCCATAACGCGCCTCCTCAAAAATCATAGTACATGGCAACCTCGTCTGTCTCTCGGTTGCAGGCAATGAGGATGTCCTGCCCCTCTATCCGGCAGCCGTAGACGTTTGCAGGGCCGCAGTCCTCGTCCAGGGTTTTGAAGCGGTAAGCCCCGTCCTCAAAGGTAAAAGCCAAAAGCCGCCTGGCTCCCTGCCTGTGGCCGATAACGGCGGCGGACCTGCCCGCAAGGCTGCCTCCCCATATGGCGTGGAGGAACAGAAGCTTCTCCGGATATGCATACACAGCTTCCCAGGCCTTGCCCTCCTGCCGGTAGATAGTCAGGGTATCCCCATGGAAGGGGGACATAACGATAAGCTCTTTTTTGCCGTCCCCGTCCAAATCTATCAGCAGGGCGTCGCTGGCAGGGGTTTCGAGAAGCTGCTCCTCCTGCCAGGACTCTCCCGACCCGCTGGGCGGCGTAAAGCGGAAAACCCCGTTTTCCCCGCACACCAAAGCCGCGTCCCCTCCGGTTTCCGAAAACCGACAGTAGCCATGGTTTTTCAGCACACACTCTTTGATGGGGACAAGAGGAAGCTGGTTTTCCGGGCCATAGGGGGATAAATCCTCCGGCAGCTCTGCGGCATACACCTTGCCGGGGCTGCTCCAGTCGTCCTTATGGGCGTGGGCGGATTTTAGAGTGCATGCAATGAGATACCGCCTGCCATCCCTTTGCAGGATATCAAACCTGTGGACAAAGGGCAAGTCCGCTATGGTACGCACAGACCACTCTTCCCCTTCCGGCTGGGCCAACACAATGCGGGCCTTAGCGGAATCGTTGGGGGAATAGAACTCGTGGGTGGCTAAAAACTGCCCGTCCGTTCCCGGCACCTGCACCATGCTCATCACGCCGCCGGGTCCTTCCCATATGGTGGCCTGCTCCCTGCCCTCCCTGTCAAAGAGGATGCACCTGTCGTGCTTTTCCGCCGCCACCAGGAAGTGGGGCCTGCCCTGATACAGCAGGGGGGCCACTGAATAGCATTTGGAAAGCTTTGCCAAAACTTTTTTCTGCATTTGCCACACTCCTTTTAGAGGGCCATGCCGCCCTGCTTCATTTTCTCTGTCACATAGCTTCTGGCTTTGGCGATATGGGCCGCCGCTTCCTCCACAGTCTGGCTGCGGGAATTGTCCGCCCACATCTCCAAGAGGAACATGCCCTGGTAGCCTAAACTGTGAAGGGCCTGGAAGATGCCTGCAAAATCCACGGCCCCTTCCCCGAATTCCAAGTCCCGGAACACCCCGGGCTTTGTTTCCTTGACATGCAGGGCCACAATCTCCCCCAGCCCCAGGGCCAGCTCCCCGGGCACATTCTCTGTGAAATTGCTCAGGTTGCCGATGTCCGGGTAAATTTTAAAATAAGGCGAAGGGATTTTTTTCAGATATTCCATGGCCCTGGTGATGGTGCCCATATAGGGGGTGTCCATAATCTCCATGGCAAGCACCACCCCGGCCCGGGCCGCCATCTGCACGGCCTTCCTCATGCCCGCAATAAACAAAGCGTCGGTTTCCTCGTCGGAAGGCTCGTAATACACGTCATAGGCCGCAAGCTGGATGCACCGTACCCCCAGCTTTACTGCCAGCAGGATAGCTTTCTCCATAATTTCCATGGCCTTCTGGCGGGTTTCCGGATTTTTGCTGCCAAAAGGGTATTTCCTGTGCCCGCTCAAGCACATAGTGGGGAAAACTATCCCTTCTTTTGCCATAAGCCTTCGCAAATCTTCGATTTCCCTGTCCGTCCAGTCCAGCCGTTTAAGCCGTTCGTCAGACTCATCCACAGAGATTTCCATGTAATCAAAGCCAGCAAGGCGCGCCGCCCGGAATTTTTCCTCCCAGGCAAAGGCGTTAGGCAGGGCCTTTTCGTATATGCCTATGGGGTTTTTGCGTATACTATACATTGTTTTCCTCCTCACTGAACAGGGGGCCACAGCAGGCGGTACAGCCTGTCAGACTGCTCCCGCAGCAGGCGGTAGGCCTCCCTGTTTTCCTTTTGGGGCGTATAAGCCTGTGCCGGATCATTCCGGCTGACAGCGGCACAAGCCTCCCCTATACTGCCATACGCTCCCAAAGCGCAAGCCGCCACCATCAGCGCCCCTCTGGCGGCAGCGTCTGCCCTGCCCCGGCGCAGGAGAGGCAGGCCGCAGGCATCGCTTAACATCTGGTTAAAAGGCCTGCTGTTGGTAAGGCCCCCATTGATGGTGATTTCCCCTATGGGCGCATAGCCCTCCATCACCTCCACGCCTCTGGCAAGCTCCAGGGCAATGCCTTCCAGCAAGGCCCGCAGCATATCCTGCCGCCGGGTGGAGAGGGTTACGTTCTGGAACAGGGCGGTGGCGGCGGTGTTCCAGTCCGGGGTGGAACGACCCTGGAAATAGGGCAGGCAGATACAGCCCCCCGCCCCTGCAGGGGACTCCTCCGCTTCCTTATCCAGTTGGGCGGGGGTGGCATCCGGGCCATAAAACTCCCTGCGGAACCAGTCGAAAGCCGAACAGCAGGTAAGGACGCTGGATTCTAAAATATACTGCCCGGGGATAGCGGCGCAGTTGCACAGCACATCGTCCCGGAGGCTTTCCGGAATTTTTTCCGCCCCGGCGACAAGGTATCCCCCGGTGCCCGCTGTGATGGAAACAGCCCCAGCCTTTGCCACCCCCTGGCCAATGGCCCCGCACTGCTGGTCGCCCCCGGCCGTAACAACAGGCAGGCCCTGAGAAAGCCCGGTTCGGGCGGCGGCCTCTTTCGTCAGGACGCCGCAGACAGATCCAGGCTCTATAAGGGGGCACAGCTTTTCCTCCCCAACCCCGAAAAGGGCCAGCAAATCCCTGTCCCATTGGCGGGTGCGCAGGTTCATCAACAGGGAACGGCTGCCGTATGTATGGTCTGTGGCAAGCCGCCCGGTAAGCAGCCAGAGCAGGTAATCGGGCACTGCCAGAAGCTTATAGGCCTTTTTATAGAGATCCGGGCGCTCCCGCCGCAGCCAAGCCATTTTCGTGCCGGAAAACACCGGGTTTACCCGGGAACCACAGCGTGTAAACACCCAGTTATTTTCCCTCTCCAACTCCCGGCACAGAGGCTCTACCCGCTTGTCCTGCCACATGATGGCATTGCACAAGGGGCGCATATCCTTATCCACCGGAATAATAGAGGATCGCTGGGAGGTGAGGGCAATGGCGTCAAGGCCCCAGCCGCCTGCCCCAGCCGCCTCCGCCGCCTGGGACAGCAGCGCGAAAAGGGCGGATTCCCAGTCTGCCGGCTCCTGCTCTACCCAGCCGTTTTGCAGGAATAAAGGCTGATATGCCCTCTGCCCGGAAAAAAGCGCCCTCCCCTCCTGGGTGAACACAATTCCCCGCATACTGGAGGTGCCCACATCCACCGTCAAAATATGCACGCCCTGCCCTCCCCATCTTTTTCTTTTAGAAATATTTTATCATGCCAGGGGATTGATTGCAAGATTTTTGTGCAGGATTCCTTTTTCCAGCAAAGCAAACCTAGGGCTTGTTTGAAAATAGAGGAGTGCCGGAATTTTTGTTCCAAAGGGAGCGGTTTCAAGGCGGAAACCGCAAGAAATACTGTCGTATTTCGAGGATTCCCAACACAGAGAACCGCAGGCGCATACATGCGTCCCGTTTGGGGCAAAAAGACAGTGTTTACGATTTTTCAAACAAGCCCTAGAATCCGCACAAAACACAGCCACACCTACCATTATTCTCCGAACAGCGCTGTGGAAAGGTACCGGTCGCCTGTGTCGGGCAGCAGCACCGCCAGCGTCTTTCCCTGATAGGCGCTTTCCCCTGCAAGGGTTTTCGCGGCGCTGAGGGCCGCGCCGGAAGATATCCCCACCAGGATACCCTCCCTGGTAGCAAAAGCCCGGCTGGCGCCATAGGCCTCTTCCTCGGTGACAGCCAGCACCCGGTCATAGACGCCTGTGTCCAGCAAATCCGGCACAAAGCCTGCCCCAATCCCCTGAAGGCCGTGGGGGCCTGCCTTTCCCTCGGAGAGCACCGGGGATCCTGCCGGCTCCACTGCCACCACCTCAATTTGCGGGTTCTGCTCTTTCAGATACCGCCCGATGCCTGTGATGGTGCCGCCTGTGCCCACCCCGGCAATAAACACGTCTATTTTCTCTCCAGCCTGCCTCCAAAGCTCCGGGCCGGTGGTTTCATAATGGGCCTGGGCATTGGCGGGATTTACAAACTGGCCGGCCAGGATGCTGCCTGGATTTTCCCTTTGCAGCTCCTCTGCCCTTTCAATGGCCCCTGCCATGCCCTTTTCCCCAGGAGTCAGCACAATTTGCGCCCCATAAGCCTTCAATAAGGCCCGGCGCTCCATGCTCATGGTTTCCGGCATGGTGAGCAGCACCCTGTAGCCCCAGGCTGCCGCCACTGCCGCCAGGCCAATGCCTGTGTTGCCGGAGGTTGGCTCAATGATAAGCCCGCCGGGGCGGAGCCTTCCTGTACGCTTTGCATCCTCTATCATGTACAGGGCCGCGCGATCCTTCACACTGCCTGCCGGATTCAGATATTCCAGCTTGGCTAAAAGCCTGCATCCGCCATGCCCCGCCAAAAAACGGCTGGCCTCCAGCAGGGGGGTATTGCCTATCAGGTCTGTCATACTGCGGGTTGTCTGTTCCATTCACGCTCATTCCTTTCCTGGGCGGTTCTGCTCGCCGCCGCGTTATACCGCTTCCATCATACTCTTCCCCGCCCTGTTTTGTCAATGGAGGCTTCCTGTGCCAGCACCCCTGCTTGTGGCTTCCTCTGGTGCTTATCCAAGGGTTTGTGCCTGTTCATATATTTCTAAATTCTTAACAATGCGTGAATGACGCAAAAAAACATTGCCATAGCGGCCTTTGGGGGGTATAATATAAAAGTATGCAGAAATGCTGTTTGTGGTTTTGCCCTTGCTTTAAAACGGGCGACCTGTGAAAATACGAAAGGAAGGAGCGGTACCAGCGGGCAGAACTGTCTGGCTTTGCGTACCGCGCGGCGTTTGCTATGAAAAACAAGAAAAAGCCCCTCATTATCGTGTTCAGTACCCTGGCAGTCCTGGCGGTATTCTCCGTGTGCTTCTGGTTCCTGTGGCTGAGGGATTTCCTTACCGCCCAGAACGCCACCCCCGCTTATGTAAACTCTGTCTCCTCTATTGCCGGCATGAACAGCGGCGCTGTGCCCCGGTATTCCGGCATCGTGGAGCCGCAGAAGATTACCAAGGTCAATAAGGATGAAAACAAGACTGTGGCCCAGGTGCTGGTGGAGGAGGGGGACGAGGTACATATCGGCGACCCCTTGTTTGCCTATGACACCGATGAAATGCAGCTTTCCTTAAAGCAGGCAGAACTGGAGCTGGAGGGCATCTCCAACCAGATCAGCACCCTGCAAAAGCAGAAAACCGATTTGGAGGCTTTGAAGAAGAAGGCCGGCAAGGACGAGGAGTATTCCTATACGGTGCAGATACAGTCTGTGGAGCTGCAGATTAAAAATGAGGAGTACAGCAGCTCGGTGAAGAAGAGCGAGATTGACAAGCTCAACCATTCCCTGCAGAACGCCCAGGTGCTTTCCGAGGTAGAGGGGACTGTCCAGGAAATCAACACCACCCCCAAGACGGACGCTACCGGGCAGCCCGCCCCCTTTATGAGCATCCTCTCCTCCGGAGAGTTCCGCATTAAGGGGACGGTTTCCGAGCTGAACATCAGCGCCCTCTATGAAGGGCAGGCCGTGGTGGTGCATTCCCGGGTGGACGAGGATCAGACATGGCCGGGCACAGTGGAAACCATCGACCGAGAGCCTACCAAGGATCAGAATAACAGCATGATGTATTATGGGAGCGACTCCGGGCAGCAAAGCTCCAAGTATGATTTCTACGTGCTGCTTTCCGATCTGGACGGCCTGCTTTTAGGCCAGCATGTGTATATCGAGCCGGACATGGGCGACAGCGCCTCTAAGGCCGGGCTGTGGCTCCCCGCTTCCTATGTGGCCCACGATGACACCGGCAGCTTTGTTTGGGCCAGAGATGAAAATGAAAAGCTGGAGCGGCGCATGGTCACCCTGGGGGAATACGATTCGGAAAACGATCTGTATGAAATAACCGGCGGGCTTTCCACCCTGGACTATATCGCCTATCCCAGCGACAATCTGGTGCCTGGCGGACCGACCACCATGGACGCCTCCCAGCAGACTGAGGGGGAGGATCCCACTATGCCGGGGACAGACTTTGACAACGGCGGGATGCTTGACCCTGGCATGGACGTGACGCCTGAAGGCGTGGTTCCTGAAGGAGAAATCCTTCCTGAAGGCGGGGAAGAAGAAGGCGGCGCCGCTGAGGATGACAGCGCTGTTGTATCGGAAGATGGCGCTTTGTATGAAAGCGCGGACGCCCCCGCCGATGGCGGCGGGGTGCAGGCGGCTTCCCCTGGAAATCTGTCCCTGCTGCGGTGAGCCTGCTGGACGGAGACTGTTTGAATCTTTTGAAAGGAACGGTGCGGGGAAGCCCGCGCCCCGGTTTGACAGCTTATGATGCTGGAACTGCGGAATATCTGCAAAACCTATTTGCAGGGGCGCATGGAGGTGCCTGTGCTCAAGGACATTTCCCTCTCTGTGGAGGAAGGGGAATATCTGGCGATTATGGGGCCTTCCGGCTCCGGCAAAACAACCCTGATGAACATTATTGGATGCCTGGACGCTCCCACCTCCGGAGCCTACTTGCTGGAGGGGGAGGACATTGCCGGGCTGGGAGACTCAAAAATGTCGGATGTGCGCCTGCACAGCATTGGCTTTGTGTTCCAAAGCTTTTACCTGCTGTCCAGGCAGTCTGCCCAGGACAACGTGGCCCTGCCCCTGCTGTATGCCGGGGTGCGCCGCCGGGAGCGCCAGGAAATGGCGCGGCAGGCCCTGGAGCGGGTTGGGCTGGGGGATCGCACTAGCTTCAAGCCCACCCAGCTTTCCGGCGGGCAGTGCCAGCGGGTAGCCATCGCCAGGGCCATTGTAAACAGCCCTAAAATTTTGCTGGCAGACGAGCCTACCGGCGCTTTGGACACGAAATCCGGCGAGCAGATTATGGAAATATTCCAGCGCCTCAACGAAGAGGGCGTGACCATTGTAATGATTACCCACGAACCGGAAATTGCCGCCCATGCCAAGCGCACCCTGCACATCCGGGACGGCAGGCTGGTGGACGCGCAGGGAAAGCCTTTGACGGATTCTCCCCCGGAAGGGGATGTTTCAGAGGGCAGCTTTGGCAGCCCCATCCCCACGGAGGTTACAACCCCCGTCCCCCTGCTGGGACAGGATACGGCTCTGTAAGGCCGGGCAACAGAAAGGAGTCCTGCACACCCTATGAGCAAGCATTTGAAAGCGCAAGGGCAGAATAAAAAGCTGCGGAACAGGATACTCATCATTTCCATCACGCTGGTGGTGGTTACTGCCGCCCTGCTGGGGACATGGTTTTTTATACAGTATCGCAATGATCAGAAAACCGTGGAGGTTATGCCGGTCAGCTATCTCTCCACTTCCTATTGGGGGGATCAGGCAACCTCCTCGGGCACCATCCTCAGCGACTATATGCAGGAGATTTTCCCCACCTCCGACAAGGTTATTTCAGAGGTCTTTGTGTCCGAGGGGCAGGAGGTCCACATTGGAGATCCCCTGCTGCAATACGACAAGGCCAAGCTGGAGCTGGACGTGGAGGCCAAGGAGCTGGCTGTGAAACAGACGGAGCTGAAAATTGACGAGGCGCAGAAGCAGTTGAAAAAGCTGCAGAATACAAAGCCTTCCTCCACTGCAAAGCCGGTAGTCACACCCAGGCCCACCCAACGGCCCACAAACCGGCCGACCCCTACTCCCACTCCCACCCCGGGGCCTACCGCCATCCCGCCGGCCGATGTAACCCTTTACAGCCGTTTGGATGAAACCTCCCTCCCCTACTCGGGCAGCGGCACCTCCAGCGACCCTTATGTGTTTCTCTGCACAGACGGGTGCGTGATGACAAAGGAATTTTTAATGCTGCTGCTGGGAGCAGGGCAGGAGGATATGCCGGATCCAACGCCGGGGCCTGGTTCCAGCCCGGAGCCGGACGGGGATGAACCCTCCAGCGAAGCGCCGGATGCTACGCCTTCCCAGGCGGAGCCTGCCGGGAATGAACTGGCTTCCCCTTTCGCGGCCATTTTCGAGGTGCGCGAAGGGAACTCCAATTACGGGAGCCTTATCTCCTCCTTCAAGCTGGACGGCACCCAGCTTTCCGCCATTATTCAGACAATGGCCCCCTTAGAGGACAGCACCATGGAGGACATCCAGGATGTGCTTCTGGACGCTACCCCCACCCCCACGCCGAACCCCAACAATTACGATGACATGGGATATACCTCCTCCCAGCTAAAGGAAGAGATAGAAAAGAAAAAGACGGAAATCCGGGATTTGCAGTATGCCTTGAAGCAGGCTAAGCTGAACCTGGAAATCGCCCAGCGCGCCCTGGACAATTCCACTGTTCTCAGCAATGTGGATGGGCGGGTGCGCACTTTGATAGACCTGGAGCTGGCTGTGGCAGAAAGCAAGCCCTTTATGGTGGTGTCCGGGGATGACAAGTTCTATATTTCCGGCTCTTTGAGCGAGGGCCTGCTGGGCAGCATAGCTGTAGGGGACACAGTGAGCGCTATGTCCTGGATGAACGGCATGAGCTACTCTGCCCAGATTGTCAGCATCTCCGACTTCCCTATGGACAATTCCTCGGGATACGGCTATTACGGCGCGGGAAATCCCAACAGCTCCAGCTATGAGTTTACCGCTGTGGTAGAGGACGGGGACGACAGCCTGGAAAATGGCATGGGAGTGGAAATTACCATGAACGTGCAGGACACAGCGGATGGCGGCGCCCTCTATCTGGATAAGCCCTACCTGCGGGAAGACGACGCGGGCTTCTATGTTATGAAGGCAGGCCGCGACAACCGCCTGCACAAGCAGTATGTGCAGACAGGCAAAACCATCTACAGCGGCAGCTATCTGGAGATAAAGTCCGGCCTGACTGCTGAGGATTTCATTGCTTTCCCTTATGGCGTTGACACCAAGGAGGGCGTGCGGGTCATCCTGCAGGACAGCGAAGATCCCCCCTACCCTGAGGAAGGGGAGCAGGGCGAAGGCAGCAGCCTGCTGGAAAGCGGAGCTGGCGAAAGCCTTCCCTCTGCTACAGAAGGAGACGCCAGCACCCTGGAGGAAGAAAGCAGCGGGGACGGGACGGAGACCCCCGGCATTGTGGAGCCTAACCTGCCGGATGGGGCTGTTATTACAGGCCGGGATGAAAACGGCACCTATTTTGAAACAGAAAACGGAGGGGGAGTCATCCTTGATTGAGAATATACGCCTGTCCTTTCAGGGCATCTGGTCCCACAAGATGCGCTCCTTTTTAACCATGCTGGGTATCATTATCGGCATTGCCGCCATTATTTCCATCGTGTCCACCATCAAGGGCACCAACGAGCAGATTAAGCAGAACCTGATAGGTTCTGGCAATAACGTAACCCGGGTGCAGCTTTACCAACAGGAATATGACAGCCCCTACCAGATGGAGTTTGAGGGTATCCCCGAGGGGGTGCTCCCTGTAAGCAGCGACGTGTATAACGCCATTCTGGATCTGCCTGACGTGGTGTCTGCCGCTGCTTACAACCGCCGCACCAGCTACGACAGCTCCTTCTATTATAGCAATACGGAAATATCCGGCTGCGAGATATACGGCATTGACAACGCCTATTTTTCCACCTGCAGCTATTCTGTGAAAAAAGGCCGGGCCTTTGTGCCCAGGGATTTTACCGACTTCCGGCATGTGGCCATTCTGGACACCAGCGCCGCCCAGATGTTCTTCCAGGGCGCCGACCCCATTGGCAAGACCATTGAGTTCAAGTCCACCGCGCTGGTGGTGGTGGGCGTGGTGGAGCCTGACAGGAAATTCGAGCCGATTATCAATACCATTGAAGATTACTACACCTATGCCGGCGCCCAGACCGGCGGGTCTGTGTTTGTGCCGGAAAATATCTGGCCCTCCTTTTTCGCCTATGACGAGCCTCAGGAAATAGCCGTACAGGTGTCCCACACAGAGGCCATGTCCACTGTGGGCGAGGCTGTAGCGGCCCTGCTGAACAGCCAGGTTACCAGCGAAAGGGTGCTTTATAAGTCGGAGGACACATTAAAGCAGGCCCAGGAGCTGCAGGATTTAAACAACGCCACTAACCAGCAGCTTATCTGGATAGCCAGTATCTCCCTTTTGGTGGGCGGTATTGGCGTTATGAACATCATGCTGGTATCTGTTACAGAACGTACCAGGGAAATCGGCCTGAAAAAGGCCATCGGCGCAAAAAAAGGACGGATTTTGTGGCAGTTTTTGACGGAAGCCGCTGTGCTCACAGGCTTGGGCGGGCTTTTGGGTGTAGGCGCGGGTATTGGCATGGCAGAGCTTATCTCCCATCTGACCTCTGCCCCGGTGTCTATCAGCATCCCCTTCATCATCCTGGCAGTGATTTTCTCCATGGCTATCGGCATCCTTTTCGGGCTGCTGCCTTCTGTAAAGGCTTCCAACTTAAACCCCATTGACGCTCTGCGCCACGAATAAAGCCTTTCCTTTGTCCCAAAAGGAGGTTTTTATGAAAAAGCTTTGCCCCCACCTGCTTTTTGTTCTGGCCGCTGCTGCCTGTGTCTACCTGCCCCTTCTGGCTATGCTGATAGTCCGGGAAGGGCCTGTAAGCTTTGTCCTGTTCTGTTTCCCTCCCATCACCTCCATCCCCCTTTTCGCGTTGGGGCTGGGGGCCGGGGCGGGAAAGAACGTCAGGCGGTACTGGTATGTGCCGGCCCTCGTGTCCCTCTGCTTTTTCCTCAGCCTATACGGACGGGTCTTGCTGACGGAAATGCTTCTGAAGCTGCTGGCACTGTACCTTCTGCTGGGAGCAGGCGGCATGCTCCTCTGCTATTTCATCCGAAAATTTATTGGCTTAAAGCCAGGAGAAGCCCCTCATGAAAAAGACATGGTATAAGCACCTGAAAATAGTCCTGCCCTGCGCGGGGGCCATGCTCCTGCCGCCATGGCTGGTTTCCTTTCTGCCCTCTGACGCGTTCCTGGGGGCTGTTGTGCTCCTGTTCCTGCTTATCAATCCCCTTTTCGCGCTGGGGATTGGCATTGCCGCCGGGTGGGACATGAGGCGCTTCTGGTATGCGCCTTTGCTGGCGGCGCTACTCTACTGGCCGGGGGCGTGCCTGTTTATAACGGGCTGGGATGCCTCCATCCTGATCTATGTGTTCATTTACCTGCTGATTGGCGGGGCGGCTATGGTTATCACGCACCTTGTGCGGCAGTACCGTAAGAGAAGCTGAAAGCGTATGCTTCGGCTTCTTTTTTTGATTTAAAAGCCTTTTGCCTGGAAATTTATGAAAGATTTGTTAAAAGTCAAAAAATATGGGGAAAGGGTATTGACTTTTCCTGACCATGTGGCTAGAATATGTGTTAGCACTTGAGATTCACGAGTGCTAAAACAAATTTCTGTGTTGATTTTTTCGCGGGTTCCCGCGGTTTTCACGCCTTTCCCCGGCAGGCGCGAAAACGATAGCGCCGGGGAGAAAGGATTGGCCCGTTTAAAACAGGGCCTGAAGGTGACGAATTATGAAAGTGAAACCTCTTCTGGACAGAGTGCTCATCAAAACCGAGGAAGCCGAGGAGACTACCAAGAGCGGCATTGTGCTGGCTGCCAAAAGCCAGGAGAAGCCCCAGATTGCCCGGGTGGTGGCAGTTGGCCCCGGCGGCGAGGTAGACGGCAAGGAAATCAAGATGTATCTCAAGGAAGGCGACCGGGTAATTTCCGCCAAGTATACCGGCACAGAAGTGAAGGTAGACGGCGAGGAGTACACCATTGTCAAGCAGTCTGACATCCTGGCAGTGGTGGAGGACTAAGGCTCCGTTCTCAAATCGTTTGAAAAATACATTTTGATACAGGAAAGGGACGATATACTATGGCTAAGAAAATCATCTATGGGGAGGACGCCCGCAAGGCCCTTCTCAGCGGCGTGAACCAGCTTGCTGACACTGTGAAAATCACCCTGGGGCCTAAGGGCCGCAATGTGGTACTGGACAAAAAGTTCGGCTCTCCTCTTATCACCAACGACGGCGTAACCATCGCCAAGGAAGTGGAGCTGGAGGACGCTTTTGAGAACATGGGCGCACAGCTTGTAAAAGAGGTTGCCACCAAGACCAACGACATTGCCGGCGATGGCACTACCACCGCCACCCTGCTGGCCCAGGCCCTGGTGCGGGAAGGCATGAAGAACGTCACCGCAGGGGCAAACCCCATGGTGCTGCGGGGCGGCGTACAGAAGGCCACAAACATTGCTGTTGACGCTATTGTGAAGAATTCCGTGAAGGTTTCCGGCACAAAGGACATTGCCCGCGTGGCAGCGGTTTCCTCCAGCAGCGATGAAATTGGCCAGCTCATTGCCGACGCTATGGAGAAGGTGACTTCCGACGGTGTTATCACTGTGGAAGAGGGCAAAACCGCTGAAACCCAGTGCGAAGTGGTTGAAGGCATGATGTTCGACCGGGGCTACATTTCCCCCTATATGGCTACCGATACTGACAAGATGGTGGCAGAGCTGGACGATCCTGCTATCCTCATCACAGACAAGAAGATTTCCAACATCCAGGAGATCCTCCCCTTGCTGGAGCAGGTGGTACAGTCTGGCAAGAAGCTGCTGATCATCGCTGAGGATATTGAAGGCGAAGCCCTCACCACCCTTATTCTCAACCGCCTGCGGGGTACCTTCACCTGCGTAGCCGTTAAGGCTCCCGGCTTTGGCGACCGCCGCAAGGAGATGCTGGTAGACATCGCCACCCTTACCGGCGGCCAGGTTATCTCTGAGGAACTGGGCCTGGAGCTGAAGGACGCGCAGCTCAGCCAGCTTGGTTCTGCCCATCAGGTAAAGGTGGACAAGGAAAACACCATCATCGTCAACGGCGCTGGCTCCTCTGAGGATATCAAGGCCCGCGTAGGCCAGATCCGTTCCCAGATTGAAACCACTACCTCCGAGTTTGACAAGGAAAAGCTGCAGGAGCGCTTGGCTAAGCTGGCTGGCGGCGTGGCTGTTATCAAGGTTGGCGCTGCTACCGATGTTGAGATGAAAGAAAAGAAGCTGCGCATTGAGGACGCACTGGCCGCAACCAAGGCTGCTGTGGAGGAAGGCATTGTTTCCGGCGGCGGCACCGCCCTTATCGACGCTATCCCTGCTGTACAGAAGTATGTAGAGGAAGCCCAGGGCGACGAAAAGACTGGCGCTGCTATCGTGCTGAAGGCTCTGGAGGAGCCTGTGCGCCAGATTGCCATGAACGCTGGCATCGAAGGCTCTGTCATTGTAGAGGCCATTAAGAAGGAGCAGAAGGTAGGCTATGGCTACAATGCTCTGACTGGCGAGTTCCAGGACATGATTGAGGCTGGCATTGTGGATCCCACCAAGGTGACCCGTTCCGCTCTGCAGAACGCTTCCTCTGTGGCTTCCACCATCCTCACCACCGAGTCCTTGGTGGCAGATATTAAGGAGCCTGCTCCGGCAGCTCCTGCCGCACCCGACATGGGCGGGATGTACTAATAATATAGGATAAGCAGCATAGAAAAGAGGGCAGGTTTGGAGGAATCCACGCCTGCCCTTGTTTTCTTACAGGAATGCTCCCTTATGCTGCTGCAGGAGACAATATGGCAGACCCGGCTTTATTGGTTTTAGGATCAAAACATTCCCAAAGGGAATGTTTCCCCTTCTTTTAAAAGGGGTTGTGGGGTTTGGGACAAAACCCCATAGGTGTGCACCGTAGATATAAACTGCGTGTTCGGACACTCCCCCCTCCCTGCCAGGGCTTGCACAAAACAGAAAATTGTATTACAATAAAAACATCATGAGAATGGGAAAGGAAGTTTTCAGCACATGGCTTTAAAGGAATTTCAGGCAGAATCAAAACGGCTGATGGACTTGATGATAAACTCCATCTACACCCACAAGGAAATCTTTTTGCGGGAGCTTATCTCCAATGCCAGCGACGCCATAGACAAGCTTTATTACCGCACCCTGGAGGATGGGGCCACAGGCCTTTCCCGGGAGGACTTCTTCATCCGCATTGATGCGGACAAGGAGGCGCGCACCATCACCATCTCTGACAACGGCGTGGGTATGACCCAGGAGGAGCTGGACGCAAACCTGGGGGTTATTGCCAAAAGCGGATCTTTGCAGTTTAAGACTGAAAAGGAACAGAAAGAGGACGTGGATATTATCGGCCAGTTCGGCGTGGGGTTCTATTCCGCCTTTATGGTAAGCAGCCGGGTGCGGGTGGAAAGCCGGGCCTTTGGGGCGGACAGCGCCTACTGCTGGGAATCCGCGGGCCTGGAAGGGTATGAAATTGCCCCCTGCGATAAAGCCGAGCATGGCACCACCGTCACCCTTTGGCTGAAGGAGGACACAGAGGACGAAAAGTATACCGAGTTTGCCGACCAATACCGGGTGCGCCAGCTCGTAAAGCGCTATTCCGACTATATCCGCTACCCCATCCGCATGGAGATGCAGAAAAGCCGCCTGAAAGAGGGCACAGGTACAGAGGGGAAGGAGCCGGAGTATGAGACATACTTTGAAACGGACACCTTAAACAGCATGGTGCCCATTTGGAAGAAGGCCAAGAGCGAGGTATCCGATGAGGAGATGCACGCTTTCTACAAAGAAAAGTTTTACGACTGGCAGGATCCCCTGCGGATAATCCGCACCTCCACTGAGGGTGCCGCCACATACAGCGCTTTGCTGTTCATCCCCAAAACCCCGCCTATGGATTACTACACCCGGGAGTTTGAAAAGGGCCTGCAGCTCTACGCCAGCGGCGTGCTGATTATGGAGAAATGCGGGGATCTGCTGCCGGACTGCTTCAGCTTCGTAAAGGGCCTGGTGGATTCCCAGGATTTGTCCCTGAACATCTCCCGGGAAATGCTCCAGCACGACAGGCAGCTCAAGCTGATTGCCGGGCGGCTGGAGAAAAAAATTGCCAGCGAACTGAAATCCATGCTCACGAATGACCGGGAAAAGTATGAAGAATTTTGGAAAAGCTTTGGCCTGCAGCTAAAGTTTGGCATGTATAACGATTACGGCGCCAAAAAGGACGAGCTGAAGGATCTGGTGCTGTTCACCACCTCCAAGGAGAAAAAGCTTGCCACCCTCCAGGAATACACCGACAGGATACCAGCGGATCAGCCTGTTATTTATTATGGCTGCGGCGAAACCCCAGAACGGATCTTAAGCCTGCCCCAGGCCGAGGCCATTTTGGAAAAAGGCTATGAAATCCTGTGCCTGACAGACAACGTGGACGAATTTGCCCTGCGGGTGCTGGAAAAATATAACGAGAAAGAATTTAAAAATATCGCTTCTGATGACCTGGATCTGGAAAACCCTGAAGAAAAGGAAAAGACCCAGAAGCTTTCAGAGGATCACAAGGACATGCTGGCAGCAATGAAAGAGGCTTTGGGGGACAAGGTGAAGGAAGTGAAGGTTTCCGCCAAGCTGAAAAGCCATCCAGTATGCATCTCTACAGACGGGATGATTTCCACTGAAATGGAAAAGGTGCTCAACGCTATGCCTGCCCAGGAGAAAATCAAGGCCCAACGGGTGCTGGAACTGAACCCGGAACATCCCCTGTTCACAAAGCTGCAGGGCCTTTATGAGGCGGACAAGGACAAACTAAAGCTGTACGCGGAGATATTATACGATCAGGCCCTGCTCATTGAGGGCATTGCCTTGGACAACCCGGCGGACTATGTGCAAAAGGTCTGCGGTATCCTGTAAAACTGGGAGGAAAAGCCTATGACTAACCCCTATCCATCTCCTGCACCTCAGGGGTACTATCCCCCGCAGAGCGCTGTGCCCGGGGCTACGCCCCAGGGGTACTATCCTCCGCAGGGCGCTGTGCCCGGGGCTGCGCCCCAGGGGTACTATCCCCAACAGGGCGCTGTGCCCGGGGCTGCGCCTCAGGGGTACTATCCCCCACAGGGCGCTGTGCCCGGGGCCGCGTCTCAGGGATACTATCCCCAGCAGGGCGCTGTGCCCGGGGCCGCGCCCCAGGGATACTATCCCCAGCAGGGCACTGCGCCCGGGGCTGCGCCCCAGGGGTACTATCCCCTACAGAGCGCTGTGCCCGGGGCTGCGCCCCAGGGGTATTCCGTCCCCCCTGCACAGGGCTGGATCCAGCCCTGCTATTACCCGCAGCCTGCCCAACCTGCCCCCCCTGTCTTTACGGGGCCTGGGCCGGTAAAGGATCCGCTGGGGAAAGCCGCCAGCAGGGATATGAACCGCATGTCCCTGCTGGCCCTGGCCCAGATGGCCCTTTCAGCTGGATGGGGGTATATCTTAGGCATCCTGTGCGTTGTTCTGGGGATAAACCTTTTCGCCTCTGACAGCTATGGCATGTCTATGATTACCGGCCTTATTGTGGTGCTTTCCACCGGCCTTGTCCCCTTCCTGTTCTTCGTGGCAGGACGCAAAAACACGGCAGATTACCTGAAATTCCAAAAGACCGGCTTTTTCCCCAGCCTTCTATGCGTGCTGGCAGGTTCAGCCCTGATGATTCTGGGCAATATCCTTGCAAATATCCTTTACACAGTGCTGGAAGGTGCAGACTACCAGCCAACGGTGCTGGAAACCAGCGAGGATATAGGCACTTGGCTGGGATTCCTCATAGACTTTGCCACCATCGCTGTTTTAGGCCCTATGCTGGAGGAGGTCATGGACAGGGGGATTTTCATCGGCACCCTGCGCAAATATGGCATTGGGTTTTCCGTTGCCGCCTCTGCCCTGCTTTTCGGGCTGGCCCATCTGGAACTTGGCACAGTGGTATTTGCTATAAACGCCGGGCTGGTGCTGGGCTTTCTCTATGCCCGCACGAACAACCTGTGGCTGACTATCTGGATACACATGATAAATAACGGGGCTGTCATCCTCACCCGTTACAGCGGGCTTATTTGCCCTCAAAATCCGGATCTGTTCTCTGCCGTACTGGAGCTTTCCCTGCTGGGGCTGGGGGGACTCAGCCTGCTTCTGCTGCTGATTTTCTACCGCAGAATCTTCATCACCCGCCGTTCCCCCCAGTATGACGGTCCACAACAGCCCCTAAGCTTTGGGCGCGCCGCAGCGGCTATTGCAAAAGCCCCCCTGTTCTGGGCGCTTGCGGCTATTGTGGCAGTGTACTTTATCGTACTTCTGGTGTAAATCCATGGAACTGGCCTTTATCCCCAAAAGAGAATATATGCTGGAGGCCCTTGCCCTTGCCATGGAGGCAGGCTTGGCAGGGGAAGTGCCTGTGGGGGCGGTAGTGGTAAAGGAAGGCCAGGTGATAGGCCGGGGCCGGAACCGCCGGGAATCCGCCCAAACGGCCCTGGCTCATGCGGAGCTGGAGGCCATACACCAGGCTTGCTCCGCTTTGAAAAGCTGGAGGCTCCAGGGGTGCCAGCTTTATGTAACCCTGGAGCCTTGCCCTATGTGTACAGGGGCCATTATCAACGCCCATATAGACACAGTGGTATATGGCCCGGACGATCCCAGAGCTGGATGCACTGGCACAGCCTGTGATCTCTTTTCCCTGCCCATCAGCCACCGCCCGGAGCTTTACCGGGGTTTTCTGGAAGAAGAATGCCGCGCCCTGCTGCAGGATTTTTTCCAGGAGCTGCGGAAGAAGGGCGGCAGGCATATATCGTAAACGCACTTGAAAATCGGTACATCCCCGTTTTCAGGTTGAGCGGCTGAGCCGCCTGGTTCAAAAGAAGGTTTCTACCTCTTTTGAATTGCGTTAACTATAAAAGCAGGCGCGTCCCTTTTTAATGAGGTTCCGTAACGATGGTTTCAAAAAATGTAGTAAAGACAGTCGATACGATGTATTGCAGAAAATCTGAACAAACGGAGGAATCTGCAATGAAGTCATTATTTGAAGAACTGGGCGGCACCTATCATCAGGAAGGCAATTATTTCCTGCCCGATTTGTCTCTACCTGAAACCGCTCCCGTTGGTATCTGGGGGCAACGGCGGAGACACTACCTGACAACACAACACAGGCCACTCTACAATGCCCTGCTTCTCGGCGGCAAGCTGAATGACCATTTGATTGCGGTTGATACCCAGGCAGAAGCTATGTTTTTTCAGCTGGTTAAACAACTGGCAGAACAGGAGGGTATCACAGAACAGTTTAAAGCCGAAAATCAGATGGAGTGGGTTGGTAGGATGAATAATATCCGAAATCAGGTAGAGGGAATTATTTACAATGGGTTTATTTACACCTCACCGTAAAAAGCCTGGGAGCATGATTTTAACCATGCTCCCAGACTTCTTATATAGGAAAGGTAGGCTGCTGCTGTCACTTTTCTTCAAATAACTCAGAATATTTATTGTAAAATGAAGTTGAAAACCAATTTCTATTCAATTCCTTCAAGCTGAGCGGGAGTTTCTGCCTGATTTTGAACATTCAAAGATACGTTGATTAGCCCTTGGATTACTTTAATAGCCCTATTTGATGCCAAGATATTAGTTACAGTACTTTCCAATTCGTTTTTTGTTTGTATTTCAAAAATATAATTCGCATCTTCCTGCTTAAATATCTCATCTGCAAGTCCTTGTTCCAGAACAATTTTCACCGGATAACCACCTAACCCATATTCAAAAAACATTACCCTGAATTTATAGTTAGGAAGTTTAGATGATGCAAGGTAGAACTCAAATTTGAACAACTCATAGCCAATTTCCCCAAGGTCATTCTGAATGTTGTACTTTTGCGATGTTCCAAGGGCTGCAACTATAGATGCCATTCCACTTAAAGTATTATATGACTCTATTGGCCCATCGTACTCATTTACAACTCCTTTTACAAGCCCATTTGTAACATCCTCAAGTTGAGTTCCAATCTCGGCAATAGCTTTGTCAGGACATATTAATTCGGTCGCATCAAATCTAAGTTTATCGCCTATATCCAATTTCTCACTCATGATTAGCCCTCCTGTATTTCAAAGACTATTGGTAGATGATCGCTATATTCTTTGTTTGGTTGCCCTTTTTCATTTAATAATGTTCTTTCACCAACTTTTACTATAATTTCCAGGCTATCTTTTATAAATTCACTTTTCAAACAGGAACGAATCATTACTTGATCAAAGATATGCCAATATGAGCATTTGGGGTCGCTTCCAGCATAGTAATAAGTTCCAGGTGGTGAATTGAAATCGCCAAACAAGCTCCACATGGGATTATAAAACATTTCAAACTGCTTGCCTTCTATTGTTCTATAATTCTTTAGAGTATCATTCAAACAAGGTAACCCATGAAAGTTTGTTGCGGATAAGCAGCCATCTTCATAAGGATCTTCATTAAAATCTCCGAGTATAATACTGCGCTTTGTTCCCAGCTTTTCTTCAACATCTTGAATATCTTTTAAAATTGTCCGAATAACTATATTCCTTCTTTCCTGATGTCCACTACTCATTTGGCTCGGAAGGTGTATGGCACATAAAATATACTTATTCTCAATAATTTGAATGGAATACCGAATTCCTTGTATCCCAGGTTCAACGCCTTTTTTTCTGCCTATTATTTTAATTCGGTCACAACCAAGAGTAACATAAGGCTGCATATTTAGGGCACCAATTAAATTCTGAATATCATCTTGATACTCAGCTAAAACAATAATATCAACATCTTTTTCTCTTGCAATTTCACATATTACCTGATTTATCGACGTGTTTTTGTATGTATTCCAAAACATTATTTTCATTATGAAGTACACGCTTCCCTTTTGAACGTTATCTCTAAAATCATCGTGCTTAGTTTCTTATTCTACTAACGCCTGGTACATCCTCATCAACTCCGCCACACAGCTTGTCTCTGTGGTAGTCGCCACGTCAAACCCATACGCCTGCATGACGGCCCGGTCATTTTGCTGGTGGGCCTTCCGCAGCTCCGGGGGCATGGCGACCTCATCGTAGAGGTCGGCAAGGGAGCAGTCCGGGTAGAGGGCGCGGGCGTCCAGGATGGCCTGGGCGGTCTGCTCGATTTTGTCCTGCTGTGCGTCGGTGGGGGTGGGCCAGGGGAAGTTGTTGTAGACAACATCCTTGGAGTAGCGGTAATCGCTTTTCAGCCGTCCGCATACTGCCCGCATCCAGGCCATGTGGACATTGGAAGTCAGCACACCAAAATGGTAAAGCTGTGCGTCTGGAATCGTTATCACAAGATTTGTTGCTATTGTATTTTTGTCAAGAAACCCAATCGGCACATACCGCCTTCGTTCAGAAGAAACGGCAGGAACAACCACAAATGTATCTGGATTGTTGATTTCTCGGAACTGTGTAGGGCGCTCTGCCAGCTTTCGGCGTCCAGCATCGGGCGCATTTTCACGGTCTGCTTTACACGCTTCCACCCGTTGAAGCACCAGCGGCATTTTTCGTAATTCTGCTGGGCTAATTCCGACAAGCCATAGGCACCAGCGTTTCTTGTTATTGATAAACTCTGCGGCACCAACCAGTCTTTTGATATATGGCAGCGCATTAGGCTCTTTTGCAATAAATTCATCATACTCGTCAGCTTCAATAATCAAATGTCCCCCATCGGCAGGTCGATTTCCTGTTGTCATCAGTGGAACATCACAAATTGGTTTGTTTCGGCTATCAACAAACGCATTGGGGGCATCAAGCAAATAAGGATTGATATTCTCGGCTTCCTGGTACCGCTCCATTGTATAAATGCGTTTAGGGGCTTGATTAGGGGCAGAACTGAATCCCACGATCACACAATGGACATGGGCTTTGATACTGGCCTCGCTGTCCCAGCGGAATGTCCGATGGGCAAAATCAATATGAATCCCAAATCGGTCATAGAGCGGCTTCCAAACGCCCGCCACCTGTTCCCCCTGAGTGATGGAGTTCGTGGACACAAACGCCGTCCGAATATCTGTCCCCTGCATCAACTGAGCGGCTTTGAAATACCAGCCGGAAACATAGTCGATCTTTCCCGCTGTCTTATAGGACTTGCCCTTTTCATCCACATAAACGGAAAGAATATCTTCCTTTTGCCCCTTGTTTTGCAAGGAATAGCCCACAAACGGCGGATTTCCCATGATATAGTTCAACTTGTCCTTGGGCACCACACTCTCCCAATCCAGCCGCAGGGCGTTGCCCTCGGTGATATTGGCGTAGGATTTCAGCGGCAGGAAGTCCAGGGACATATGCACCACGTCCTCGGTCTCCTTCATCATCTGGCTCTCCGCGATCCACAGGGCGGTCTTTGCCACGGTCACGGCGAAGTCGTTGATCTCAATGCCGTAGAACTGACCGATGGACACCTGGATGATGCCCTCCATATCCATGCTGATTTGGTCGGTGGAGCACCGCAAGACCTCGTTTTCCAGCTTCCGCAGGGACAGGTAGGTCTCCGTCAGGAAATTGCCGGAGCCGCAGGCCGGATCGGTTACCATCCCATAAATGATACAATGTAACGAAGCTAGCCGTGAACCCTCTTAACGATGCACCTATGCAGGGTGCAAAATGCACCACCCTCATAACGATTTGGGTGCAATCGTTATGGGGGTATTGAAAAAATGTGTTGAACTCTCATCAAGGGCGTGAATGACTCGGCGAACTATTTAACCTTCCGAGTCTCTTTTGAACCCGATGCAGCCTTTGATAGCACAATCTTTAAGAACGCCATAATGGAGCAACATCGACTAAATCAGATATTTCTAGTTGAGGCATATTTTTACTCCTTACCAGAGATATCTGATTTATTATTCGTTGTCATACTTCTTTAACGCTTCTCTGTATAAAGATATGAACCTTTCCCGCAGGCGCTTTGGCTGCACTATTTCCACATCGCGCCCAAACTTAAAAAAATAAAACTCCGCTTGAGCCTCTGTGCAAGAAAACACTAAATCAGTATCGACCTTAATTTCTTCTTTGGGGGTTTCAAGCTTAGGTCTCAAATGTATTTGACGGCGGTATTTTTGGACTCCTTCCTCTGTCAGTTTAACTGTAATCTTTTCTTCCACACAAGAGAGAAATTGCACACCACGCAAGGAGATATCATCACGTAACTGCTTCCACTTCTCTTTTTTGAGAAAGGCACTCTTACCCGTCTCTCCAGCAATCGACTTTAGTGCAGATATTCTAAAAGAACAAGGTCGTTCAGTATCGTCAAGACAATTATTTCGTTTTGAATAGCCAACCAGATAATTTGCTGTAGCAAGAGGATCGCAAAGAATTTTATATGGATAGATACTGTATTTTCTATCATACCCTGTTGTTATCTTTAGTTGATATTCGCCTTTAATTGCTTGCTCAATTTCTTGTACATAGGGCGTAAAATATATAAGTTCTCGCTGCACATAGTGTAATCTTGCATATTCCTCAAACACGGCCTTGATATAGCGGCTTCGGTGGTTCTTATAATATTTATCC
The DNA here is from genome assembly GCF_009917365.1 of Neglectibacter sp. X4. Classification (NCBI taxonomy): domain Bacteria; kingdom Bacillati; phylum Bacillota; class Clostridia; order Eubacteriales; family Oscillospiraceae; genus Neglectibacter; species Neglectibacter sp. X4. Next base: position 104,912 of record NZ_QWLE01000003.1, read on the forward strand.
TCACCACACTCTGATTGAGGATCAGATAAGTACATGAAATTGTCTTTATTTAGATTAAAATAGAAGCCCTCACCTTTTTCGTCAACATTTGCTGCTTCTTTAAGGTGATTCCCTTTTTTATCTGACAGACGGGTGATAACTCGTCTTTTAATTTCTTTATCTTTGATAATATCAGAAAGCAACTCATTAAGATCATTTTCATATGTGTTTAGAGAAAGTGAAATTGACGCATCCGCTTTAGGGTAATAGTATCTGAAAATTCGATTTAGAAAACCGTCCCGGGTTTCTGCTCCAAAGGCAAGCATATCACCTTGAATAACCTCATTCGCAAGTATACTGAGATTTAACCGCTGTTTTGGGATTGCTGCACGAATACCGTTTCTATCGTAAAATGCCATTCTATCACCTCGGGGCTATTATACCATGAATTTTCTGGATATTCCATAGGCTGGAATAAAAAAATCCCAAAAAGGTTCAAAAAGTGCCCATAATTGGAATAAATGACTTGTACGTCCATCACGTTACAACCTGAGCTAAAAATGGTACAATAGGCACTGTTGAAGGCAGTAAACCACTTGGGCGGGCCATAAGGCCAGAAAGGAGTACGTTATGGGAGACTTCATCATGACCATCGCTGAGTGCGCAGGTTTAGGTGGCACCCTGGGAGGAGCCATCGGAACTCTATCAGGAGGCGGCGTTGTTTCCGGAGGTATCGGGGCCGCGATAGGTACCCTGGTAGGGGCTGGAGTAGGCGTAGCAACCAGCGTGGCCGAGAGCATCGAGGAGTGGGTGGAGAGTTAGCCGCTCCCACATGGGCCATCGTTTGCGTAGTTTTTGCAAACACATCCGGCACACACTGTGGTACTACAGATGCCACAGAGAGGGAAGAACACCTAAACCACTTGGACAGGCTATAAGGCCGGGAAGGAGTACGTTATGGGAGACTTTATCATGACCATCGCTGAGTGCGCAGGATTGGGCGGTGCCCTGGGAGGCGCCATCGGAACAGTTGCAGGAGCCAACCCGATTTCAATCGGGGTTGACGCTGCCGTGGGCACTCTGTTGGGTGCTGGGCTCGGTGTAATTGTCAGTGTGGCGGAGGGAATCGAGGACATGGTTGACGGTTGAGGCAGCCTGTAAGCACATTTGGTATAAGAGGGCAACCCATGAATCAGGCCATAGGGCCGGAAAGGAAGGTTCATATGAGTTACATGACATCCGCACAGCAGGCCAAATGCCACGCCATCATCCACACAGCCAGCGCTGCGGCCGGTGCAGTAGGAGGCGGCCTGGCCCAGATCCCGGCCAGCGACAGTATCGTCATTACGCCTATTCAGCTTGCCATGGTCTTAAGTCTTGGCAAGGTGTTCGACCTGGAGCTGAGCGATAGCGCGGGAATGGCGTCACTGGCTTCAGCATCTGGCGCGGCAGTTGGCAGGGGCATTTCACAAGTCCTTGTTGGATGGATCCCGGGAATCGGGAATATCATCAACGCGGGAACTGCCGCTTCTCTGACTGAGGCAATAGGATGGCTGCTGGCAAATGACTTTGCCAAGGCTTGCTGTTCCCGATGAGATGTTCCACGATCCATTACTACACTTTTTGAAAGGGTGATTTCAATGTTCATTTTGTCTCTGATCGCTACAGGTGCAGGTGCTGGGGCATTGATTGGCGAGGCCATTGCAGTTATCGCAGGTACTTCTGTTTCCACAGGTGCGGCTATAGGGACCCTCACGGGAGGAGGCCTGAGTTTAGCTGCGGGCCTTGTAGAAATGGCCGATGACGATGAATCCTACGACTGATCCTTCCGAAATGGCCGCAACAGCACACTCATTTGCCAGACCTTAAGGTCTGAGATACGAAAGGAGCTTACTTATGGGTTTTTACAAAAATCCCGGCGATATGTTTTCCGCAAGAGCCAATCGGTTCAAGCGCGATGGGGACCGGCATTGGGCGATGGCCAAGGGCGGGGAAGGAAACTTCCACTATGGGAAGGCGCGCTTCTGCTATGAGCAGGCAAAGGTTAATCGCGCCAAAGCTGATAACGCACGGGCTGCGGGAGCAACTTTCCGAAATGGCCGTGCTAAGTGAAACTAAGGAGGGATTGTAATGTCGACATATAAACCTGGCCGCCCCACTAAGTACAACCCATCCACCGGAACGGGAACTAAACCGCCTGCAGCTCCGGGTGAATACCGCATCCGTAATAATGATGGCCGCATTACCTACATAGGTGAAACCTGCGACCTCTCCCGGCGCACCCGGGAACATCAACGGAACGGAAGACTGGCGCCCGGTAGTGGCGGCAGTACTATCGAGTTCAAGGTGGCGGATGGTCGGTCTTCCTCGCGGACCCGTAGGGAGCATGAGCGGCAGAAGATTGCCCAGCACAAGCCGATGTAGAATCGATCGAAAGGTGGGGAGGGGAGAAAGGCAGGGAGGTGACTCCCTGCCTTTCTTTTAGCTTTCTTCATATCTTTTTAAGGGCTTGTTTGAAAATACAGAAAACGATGAATTTCTAACAAAAAAGTGGTCCATTTCAAGGAGATAAATTCTTGAACTGTTATCGCTTCAGCAATATGTCGCTCAAGAACGGTCATCGTAAGATAATTGCGGGTCATAGCCCCTCTGGGGGTATCCAGCATATTGGTCTACATCATATGCCAGGATGCGGAAGAAAGGACCGCCCGGCAGCGGAGGTTCGTCACACTCTATTTCATCGCAGTCGTTCCACATTGCCCATTTTGCCGGCCAGTCCCACAGAATATGGTACAGATTGGTACTCTCCAGGCCCGACCCGTCAGCTGAAAGCCACCGTTGATACCAATTTCTCTCTGGGTCTTTCTCATACAGCCCTCTCAACCATAAGGTAGTCTGAGTTCGAAGGGAAGTACCGGAATGGCATTTGGGCTTGACTCCGCCGTTTTCGAGATACCATTGGTAGAGTGCAGACATGGTATGCAGAAGGTAGTTGGGGTTTCTCTGGTAGGAGTCGGCAATCTGCTTGATCCAAAATTTTGTGGCATTATTACGCTTGTGGGCATCGGTTGAATGAATAAGTACGTTCAGTGCGCTTTCTAAATCATCTGCAAAGCTGTTTGCCGATATCGTTAGCGCCTGCAGCAACGCTTTCCAGTGCGTAGGTCCCAGGTCTTGTAGCGGGAGATCCACATATATGTGGGAGAGGACATATGCTTCAGCATTGGAATAGTACTCTTCATTGAGTTGCAGTTTCCTGGAACAGTTATGACAAAAGATACTGCGGAACGCACTGGAGTCAGCCAGCAGTTGATAATAACCATCGCACACATTTTGCGTATGCCAGTCTTCCTTGAGGTCGTTCAAAACAGCGCCTAAAAAGGGGCCACAGTCTTTCAGCAAGCCGTACAGATTGATCACAGCGGTACAAAACCGGGCATGCCAACTCTCATCCTCTCGGTAAGGCTTTGGCTCATAATAAGCGAAGAGAAAAATTCTTCGGTCAATCTGGAACGCGAGATCGTTCAAGCGATTAACAATATCTGGAGAAAAGCAAATACCCGATTGTAAACTAGACTCCATGGTGGCATCTCCCCTCCTCATGGCGCTTGATGGCGCTGACATTAAAGCCACGGAATGAGGTTCCTACGCATAAATCGGGAGCATCGCCACTAGTAGAGGATTTGTTGATGGCCTGCAAGCTCCGATATAGCACATTCATGCGCATCTCGCGGACATAGATGCGCCGTTCCGTGAGTCTGGGATAATTGAAGGTGCCGTTGAATACAAGCGGGTTCCCGTCCGGGTCACTAAGGATATGCCAAGTCTTCTGACGCCAGGACGCATAAATGTCCGTCTCTTCCACTTGGTTCCAAAAACGGACGGCACCTTGGTAATCGCCCATCTGCGCACAAGACAGAGCCGCGATATAGCAGGCTGTCGCCATATACAGGCTATTCATCTGCGTCTCATAGAAATTATTAATAAACCCATCGCAAATCCTTTTCAACAGTTTCCAGGAATCATTGCTCATGCGTGTGGTTTGCCGCTCCTGGGCGAAAATTGGTTTAGTGTTGTAGATAAGCCATATGAGGTGCAGGCGCACATACTGGCTAGCAGCATGATTTTCAACAATGGATGCATATTGGGGATCCTCCAGAATGGCAAGCGCCTCCTTGCACGCTACCTTTGCCTTTGATCCTGTGAGCTCTTGGGTATAGTCCACGCCTGCCGACCGAAGAATCGCCCGGGCTTTCATATAGATACCCACCGGAGATCCTTTTTTAAGCAAATCCTGGAAATACTCTTCTGCTCTATTTGTCTGGCTAAACACCCGGTCAAAGACCTTGAAGAACCTGTACCTCCGATTCTGGTAATACTCATTTTCCTCCACAGCTGGAACGGCAAATTCCGCAGAATCTACCACAGGCAGTACATCAGCAAGGCAGGTGAGCATCTGGTCATCGACTGCAACGTTTTCATTCTCATAGGGATACAAGAAGACATCCAGAAACGCGGTGTAGGGATAGCTGTTCTCTGGCTGAGCGTTAATGATCTCCAACAACTTATCCCGCCGCTCCTCAAAGGAAAGCAGTTGAACTGAACGTTTGATCTTCAACCCCTGCTCCTCGGCTGATTCATAAAACTTTTCCAGTCGGAGCTCGGAGAAAATACTCTCCACCGCAATGGCATCGATTAGGTTTTCCTGCCAACCGATAGACCGCTCATCGTTATAGTTGACCATCTCCAAAACTTCTCGGGCAATCTGAATCGCATACTCCAGCCAATGAATCTTGTCACGAAGCGCTCCGTTCTGATTTTTAAGGAAGTCATTGGAGTCGGAAAGAATATCTCTGGTGGCAAAACACTCCCGGATATAGGTGATTTCCTGGGCGATAAGCTGGGGCTCAACGATACCCTTTTTTCGTAATCTGTCCAAAGCCTCGATGATCTTTGGAGCGCCAGGACTGTAGCGGGGAGACCAGTCGCTAGAGATACCAAGGGCTTGATTGTCAGGGTCAATGGAACAACAACGGCGAACCCATCCGTCCGAGACATCCGGATCTTCGCTGTTGGGGCCAACGACTCGAACCAGCCTCTCTAAAAACCGAATCTCTTCCATGTAATAAGTCCCCTGATATTCCCCAATAGCACCAATGATCCTGGCGACCACCTCCAGTTGATCACTCTGTGCGTCCAGTCTGATACTGTTAAGATAAATGCGCGCATCGGTAGGGCTACGGAAAGACACATAATATTCTCCGGGAGACAGCCTCTCATCATCCATAACACTGTACATCCACGGAGCATCGAAAATCGCGTTGACATAAGCGGTGCAGTTGACCCCGTCCGGAATATTGAGCAATTTCATAGCCAAGGTCATTGGCATCCGAAGCTTATGCAGGGAAGCTATGGCGAGGTCCTCTGCAAAGGTCTGAAGACTTTTAATAACCTCTTCCTTTTGCGCTTCATGCCATTCATTAAGGCTTTCTGGGTTGTCCTCCGCTGGGGGGGCCACAAAGCCTGCCTTGATTAACTGGCGCGCTATTTCCGTCAGGGGATGTGTCAGTTTCTCCTCTTGCGCGGAGCACTTGATACCCCTCACACGTTCTCCGGTCTCTTTTAGCGCGTTAGTAATTTCTTTTCTGAGACCATGCTCCAGTTGCGGACGAAGTTCGTAAATAAGTTGATACAGCATAGAGAGTAGGCCAGGTTCTTCTGAATGGTCTTGCATCCAGTGCTCCACACGGTTCCGCCGGAGAGAGCCCTTTTCTATTATAATTTCCTTGAAGTTCCTTTTTTCATTTTCGGAAAGTTTCTCCGGTGCTTCAATGACTCGATACCGTTTCCCACAGTTCTCGGCCCGCATTGCACTAACCACAAATAATGCATTATGCCCGCGGTTAACGCAACTGTCTGAGATACGCCGGATAAGGTCTGTGCGCTGAATGTTATAGACGGACCAATCCAAAATGACCAGGGCGCGACCACCGAGATCCCGAATCTGCTTTAATATGTTGTCCAGAGCCCGACCCACGTCCTCATCAAGGCTGCCAAACTTTACGCCGTACTTGTCGTTGTTCGAAAAAAGAACAGGGTATTTTCGCTCCTGGAAGAAACGGTACGCCAGTGCGGTCAAAGCAATGCTTTTTCCCGTGCTGGTCTGCCCGGCTAGGACGATCGGAGTTTCAAAGTTCTCCTCCAGGCCGTTCTTTGCCACCTTGTAAAGCTCGTCCTCAAACGCGCGCTGGACGGCAAACCCGTTTCGTCTGACGTACCCGTACCACTGAGGGACATTGGGACTGTTTCGTAGGAACTTATAGAAATAGTCGGGTTGCATCATGCGGGGGATAGGGCTATAACTCATTTCCTTTGCTGTAAGCACCATTGCGTACCGAGCAAAATCATTGCAGATTTGCCGCGAGAGGATCTTTGGCTCCCCGTTGACATAGACGGTATATTTTAAGTCCTCCGCTTCCGGGATGACATCTCCTGGGGCATCCTCGTTGAGAGCCGGCAGGGAAAGCTTTTCCCAGGCTGCGCCCAAATCCTGGGAAAAGACGGTTATCATGCCTGCCGCCTCCATTTCCCTGATATACTTGTGGTTTTCCTGCTCCGGATCGACACCATAGAAACTTGCGTGGGGGCCATCTCCCCCCACGTCAGCCAAAATGACAGCCAGATCCTCAGGAGAGATTTCATCTCGGTTGTACGGGTCATAGCCCACGACTACCAATTCAACCATCAGGTTGGCTTTCAAAATCTTTGCCAGCGTTTCTTGGAGCTCCCTGCGATTCTTATTCCGTATGAGCGCCGCCTTGAAATCTTCCGTGCCGTCACAAGCATCTTGGGTGCCGTTAAATTGAATGATCATAGGATTACCGTGATCCAGCACTGAAACGGCAACCGCAGCGTCGTAGGCATCCTTTGTGGTGATCTGCCGCACCTGTCGGTCTTCTAAGCTGAACGCATCAGGAAAATTCACTGAGCGGCTGGCTGTATAGATACACCGCCAGCTCTTGGAACACAAGGTCGGTGCTTTCAACATGTCGCAATTCGTGCCAACATACAAAATACGCTGCATACCGCGCATGGTTCGATCTAATTCTTTGACGTGATTATAGAAATTGATTTTAGTTGCCATATCGTCTCCCACGCTATTTTGAAGATATGCTTTCGCAATATAATTCTCTGCGGAATATTCGATGCAGTATTACAGAAGCATTTTTTGTATTGTACCACATTAGTTTTAAGAAAACAAGCACTTCTTGAACCTCCTTATAGTTGTGCCCCAAGCGGTCGATGCTGAGTATGTAGAGCAGATCGCCGGGCTTTATACTTTTTACGAGCCGCTGATACTGTGGCCTCTCGAAGTCCTTGCCGGACTGCTTGTCCATATATGTTGCGTGGCGGCACTTCCTTGGTGTTTAGCGTGATCCGCTGACGGTCCTCATTCTGGTCGGTGCTGGAAACACGGATATATCCATAAACTTTCATAATAACTAACTCCCTTTTTTGATGATAATGACTTTAGCCTTTTGTCGCAAGGAAATCAATTTTTTCAAGCCACAAAAGGCACAAAACTATTACCCGTTGATTTCTAGGCCATATAAGCAGAGAGCGCAGAGCCTGTATTTCAATCGAAACTCAAGCTCTGTGTTCTCTGTTTGGGGCTTTCCATACTCTATTTATACTTCTATCTCACTTCCATCCCGAAATGTAATCACAAGTTTCCTACCCCGTCCAACCGTAACGAACTCCACCATACTGCACCAAAGCCGCTCATCAAACTCGGCCAGGACACCTTCCTGCTCCTGCATAGTCCGGATGAACTCCAACAGCCGCTCACTCTGAGCAGCCTTTGCGGCGATGGTCTCAACCACCTCATCATACTGCGCTTTGGCGGCATTGTAGCGCCCCACCAGAGCGGCATACCGCTCTTGGTACTCAATCTGGTTCTGCGCGATTCTGGCGTTCTCAGCAATAAGTCCCTGCGCCCTTGCTGCCGCTACAGACATCTCCTCTTCCAGTACACGCTTTTCTGCCTCCAAATTATCCGTCCGGCAGAGCGTTTTGCGGATAATCTCTGCGTTGGCGATGATCTCCTTTTTCTCAGTAGCAAGCAGATTAAATGCCGTTACGAACGCCGCCTTGACCTCATCCTCGGTAACATGTGGAGTTTGGCATTTCTCACCGGTATACTTGCGGTTGCAGCGGTAGATAACCTTCCGGTACTGGTCAGTAGAATGCCAGACCTTGGAGCCGAACCAGCCACCGCAATCCACGCATTTAATCTTGTTGGAAAAGACGCTCACGCCGCTGTAGCGGGAACTACCACTCCTGCGTTTCTTCAATTCCGCCTGCACCATATCGAACACTGCAGGTGAAATGATGGCTTCATGGTTCCCTTCTACATAATACTGCGGCACCTGGCCCTCGTTCTTCTTCATCTTCTTGGTAAGGAAGTCCACAGTAAACTCCTTCTGTAAAAGCGCATCGCCCTTGTACTTCTCGTTCGAAAGCATCCGGCGCACCGTCTGCTGGTTCCACACATCCTTGCCGCCAGGGGTCTTGATGCCCCTTCTGGTGAGTTCCACAGCAATAGAATGAGGACTCATGCCTTCAAGGAACAGGGAGAAGATAAGCCGCACGATCTCTGCCTGCTCGGCATTTACCACGATGGTGCCGTCAGGCCCCTTGTCCAATCCAAGGACCCGGCTATAGGCAAAGCTGACTTTGCCATCGGCGAACCGCTTGCGCTGTCCCCAAGTGACGTTCTCTGAAATGGAGCGGCTTTCCTCCTGAGCCAGCGAGGACATGATGGTGATGAGCAGTTCGCCCTTGGAATCCAAGGTCCAGATATTCTCTTTTTCAAAATAAATCTCGATTCCTGCATCCTTCAGCTGGCGCACCGTGGTAAGACTGTCCACGGTATTCCGAGCAAAACGGCTCACGCTCTTGGTGATAATGAGGTCAATTTTACCGGCAAGGGCGTCAGCTATCATGGCCTTAAATCCTTCACGCTTCTTGGTATTCGTAGCTGAAATGCCCTCGTCCGTGTATATGGAAACGAACTCCCAGTCATCACGGCTCTTGATGTAGTTGGTGTAATAATCCATCTGCGCCTCATAGCTGGTGGCCTGGTCCTCATGGTCTGTGGAGACACGGGCATAACCTGCAACCCGGCGCTTCTTCATACTGGTGATAGGCGCGGCAGTAAACCTGCTGATTGTTGCCGGAATCGCCGTTACTTTTCTTGCCATTTGCCGCCACGCTCCTTCCACTCATTGAATCCCATACCTGTGCCATTTCTGCCGCCGAGGTAGTTGTATTCACTCCACAGGGCCTTGCGCTCCGGCGTCCACATGGCTTTCTTGGCGTCAGATTTCCATTTGACGGCTTTTACCTCGCCGCTGTAAAAATGGAACTCCATCGTATCTTTTCCGATGATGACGATGCTCTCAATATGCTCCGCAAAGGAGCTCTCATCAAACTCATCAGTGCCAAGCACATCGGCGCATACACTTTTTAACAGTTTCTCAGGAATATCCCTCGCACCGCAGCTTTCGGTCCTGCCTTTTTTAGAGCCGCAGGTCCAAATAACGTAACCACCCTGTTTCCGCGCGGATCGCACAAAGCTCCGTCCACAGTTCCCGCATTTGATTTTGCTGGAAAAGCAGGACAGATTCAGAGCCTTATTCGCAAAACAGCCAAGCTCTCTGCGCCGCGTCATCTCCTCTTGAACATAGTCAAAAGTGGCCTTGTCGATGATGGCAGGATGCGTGTTTTCAACGTAATACTGCGGTAATTCACCGTGATTTTTCTTCTTATGCTTGCTGATAGGGTCTTCAATAAACTCCTTCTGCAAAAGCAGATTGCCTGTGTAGGTAATATTAGTGAGGATCATCTTGATGTTGGAATCCCGCATCACACAGCCATTTATGCTGCGGATGCCCTCCGCCTCAAGCTCCCGCTCGGTTTCCAGCCGGGATTTTCCATCCAGAAAGTTCTGGAAAATCCTACGGACAACAGCAGCTTCCTCCGGCACAATTACCAACTCATCACCCTCCCAGCGGTAGCCGAGAATTCTGAAATGCCCGTTGGGAATTCCTTCCGCCATGCGCTTGCGGATACCCCATTTCACATTGTCGCTGATGGACCGGCTCTCCTCCTGGGCAAAAGACGCCAGAATTGTCAGCATCAATTCACCATCTCCGGTGAACGAGCTGATATGCTCCCGCTCGAACCGAACCTCCACGCCGATGTCTTTTAGGTGCCTGACAGTTTCCAGCAAATCAACAGTATTCCTGGCAAACCTGGAAATGCTTTTTACCAGAACAATGTCGATCTTCCCGGCCTCACAGTCCGCAAGCATACGGTTGAACTCATCTCGCTTTGCCGTTCCAGTACCGCTCACAAAATCGTCCGCGTAAACCCCTGCATATTCCCACTCGGGGTTCTTCTGAATGAGCGAACTGTAGTAGCTAACTTGGGCAGACAGAGAATGGTTCATCTTCTCGCTTTCGACTGAAACGCGAGCATAGGTGGCAACCTGTTTCCGCTTTTCTAGGCTTGGAGCCTTTGGCTCTACACGGCTTATTTTTGCCATGAAATCACTTCCTTCCGCCACTATATATCCCTCTTTACGCCCTGGAAGTCAACGACAGATCGGAGAATAATGTGCCGAAAACAGGCCGGTATTTCTCCAGGAAGATCGTATCAATCTGACGATACTCTTCCTCCGAAATCAGGCCGTCATGGAGCATTTTTCGTACCATACTCATGGTGGCCTGATAGAGCTTTTCGCTCTGGAAATCATTTCTGCTCACATTGCCCACCTCCGAACCGATGGCTGATGTAGCACTCATGGGAACAGTATTTTCGATGAGAGTTTCCATAGACTTCAAACTCCCGGCCACAACCGGGGCACTTGTATTTGTACACAGCTTTCCGTTTTACGAGGCCGAGGTGTGAATTCCACCACTTGTTCCGGCAGGCATCGGAGCAGAACCGCTTTTTCTTGTGTCCGAAAATCTGATGTATTTCCTTCCCACAGCATTCGCAGAAACTCGTGCCTGTTTCCAAAGGCTCATCCATTGCCACAGGGGACACGGAGTCAGCGCCAATGTTATTCCTGCGGCAGTAGGACTTGACCGTATTCGGGGAGATGCCCAGGGCAAGAGCGATTTTGCCGTAGCCATCACCACGACCGCGAAGCTTAATGATCTCCTGTTTCTGACTAGCCGTCATAGAGCATCGCCTCCGTGCAGTACCATTTTACCCTTCAACTTCCTATGGACACTTTTTTGGGGGTTGGACGGATTTTTTGTAAAAAAATATCCGCCCAGGATCACTCCCGGGCGGATCAGCAAGTCAAATATTCGGTCTATCCATAGCCGCTGTGACAGTTCCCTCTTGTCACTCCATGCTGTTTGTCACGCTGCTTGTCGCAGGAGAAAATCCAGTAATCATGCGGCTTTCCGCGGTTTGTTGTGACAATGTAACATAAAAATCCTTTACGCGCGAATACGCGTGTGCGCCTTATATGCGCATATATGCTATACTATTATATTTTTATTATATATATAAATCTTGTCACAGTTATCACAGGATGGCCACAAACCTAGCAGTATCAAGGCTTCTGGGCGTGTGACAACTCCAGTGACAGCACTGTGACATGACAAGCTCCGCTTGGCCTCGCAAGACGAAGCACGGGGTGTAGCTGCACCACCGCGGCTTGGAGCTCAATTTTTATTCCTTTCAATGAACTGCTCGGCCAGCCTCAAAGCCACGACAGCAGACTTAGCCTCGCTCCTGGTAAGCCCCAGCCTGCCATTTCCAGTGCCCTTTATGGCACTAATGTCCATCAGCTTCTCAATGTCCGTGCGCCAATAGCTGGGCACATCAGCCAAGGTGTTGTAGGTCGGATTTAGCCTGCTGCACTCGTCTTGGACCAGCTTCTTCACCTGTGCTTCTGTCAATTCAGATTCCTCCTTCTTCGTCCCAGTTATGGCCGGATAATCCTTATAAGCCCAATTAGCATCAAAGGGATAACCTCCCACCATGAGCTTATCCGTGAACTGCCAGATGCCGTAGGGCTTCTTGTAGTCACAGGTGGAATTCCACTGAGCCACCCACCTGTCGTATTTGTCCAAGCGGCTGTCGCTCAACTGGTTGTTGAACCAGCTGAGTGAAGCGTAAATGCCCACATAGTACCCAGCGCTTTGCAGCTCCCGACAGAAGGTGTCGCAGATATCCACCAGCGTGTTGTTGCTGGGCATCCCTCGCCGAGCCTTGTAATCGTCCGCATCCTCCATATCGAACCATACGCCGTATGCAGGGTGGTCTATCTGCCCAAGTAGCCGGAGCGTGTGTGCTGCTTCACTCCTGGCATCGGCCACAGTCAGCGCGTAGGAGTAAAGGTACACGCCATAGGGAATGCCAGCCGCCTTGGCCTTGCGGACATTTTCAAGGAAGCGGCTGTCATCCTGGCTCACAATGTCGCTGCCATAGCCGCAGCGGATCAAAGCAAACTGCACCCCCATAGCCTTCAGCTTCTCAAAATCCACCACGGGATTGTTCTCGCTGATATCCACACCTTTAATCGCCATTTTCGTCATTCTCCTTCCCATCAGATTCACTCCGGTCATGGAGCTGCGCCAGAATGTCTTTCATTTTCTTGGGTATAGGAAGTCCCAGATGCCCTGCATTCTCCAAAAGGCTCACACCTTCATTGGAAAGGTAAAAGAAAATTACCGCTGTACGCAAGACGCAGCCCGCGCCTATGATATTTGCGTCCAGGATGTTGGCTACCCCCACCAGCAGGAAAATCAACACCTTCCGGCAGATGCCCCTAAAACCCACCTCGCTGGACAATTGATGGTCAGCTCCCGCGCACATGACGCCGGTTATGTAGTCGATGACCACAAATGCAATCAGCGCGTAGAGCAAGCCGTCACAGCCACCCAGAAAGTATCCCAGCCAGCCGCCAATGGCAATAAAAATGAGTTGTGCAGTGTTCCATAATTCTTTCATGAACTATCCCTCCATATAGATTTCAAAATTACCAGAAATGGAAGATACCCAGCAGGCATCCCCATCTTCCGCCCTTCCAACTGTGACCCTGACATCCAGGCCGTGCTTTCCAGAAAGGTCAAGGTCATTCACAAAAACATAGACGTTGCCCTGCTCTACTGCATCGGTGCAGTCCTCCCAGACCGGCTCCGGAGCATATGGATTGTTACAAACCTCCACCTTAAAAGTGCTGCCATCGCTTATATTTCTCTCCACCTCCAGGCGGGCTCTCCGAGGCATCTTTTCCGCTGGAAATGGCCGGACAGGGGAGACCACAAAGTAATCCGTCTCCTTTTTGAAGCGCAGCATTTTACTCGTACTAGCGCCGTATTTGTCCGTGGCAGTAATATAAGGGGAATAGGTACGTCCATTCCCCGTCAGCACAGCAAACCGCTCCCCGCTCATGTCCAGTTCATACTCCACGCCTGGCTTGGCGGGAAATTCGCGGACGGCTGTATACTTGAAAGCAGATGAACTTATCGGTACAGGAATTCTCTCCGTTACTGTCACCGCGTCGCCATCCGGATCTTCTACTATATAGCGGTACACAAAGCCCTCGCTCATCGTACCGAAGTCCTCGCTTGTGGCGGTATCCCCATTGATCACTGGCTTGTTGTTCTGTACCACGGTAACTGAGGGTGAAACTGTATACCCACTCTCGCTGCCATTGCTGTCTTTAGCCTTGACCCGGTACTGCGCCTTCCCGGCCGTGTGGGAGCTTATGCTGTACTCTGTCTTAGTGCTGCCGCCTATCAGCAGGCTGAATTTACCTCCGTTCACGGAGCGCTCCAAGGTGTAGGAAACCTTATCGCCATCCGGGTCCTCCACAGCATCCCAGCTCAAAGTGAGCTTCTCAGTGCTGCGAATGCGCTTGCTGGAGACGGCCAGCTTGGCGGGAGCAGGCGGAGGGCGGTTGTCCAGAAGGTTCCCGTCGTCGTCCAGCCAAAGGCCGCTGCCGTCCAGAATAAGCATGGGCCGGATGCCTCGAGTGACAATGACTTTCGCCGAATCCCAGCTGCCGCTCTCGTCTGTGTAATTGACCCAATCGCGAGGAGCAGCTATGCTGTGTATTTGGGTGCGCTGCCAGAACGCGACGGGCATACCGTCCAGCGTGGCCTTGCGCAAGGCCGCAGCCTCATCGCTGTCGCCCTGCAGGAAGTAGGCCAAGCAGGCACCGTCTACAGGCATCTTCCCGGCATAATAATCATGGGTGTGGCCCAGTTCGTGCATAGAGGGGATAAAAACCTTGGTCGTTAAGCCGTTGGCCTTGGTCTGGTCAGAACCGTCCGCACCACCTTTGCGGTATGGGATTTTTACGTTCTTTATATGGGACTGCACCTTGGGATCTATCCCTAAGAAGAACTCACCGTTCCTCGACTAATACACACCAGCTTCGAGCGGGTGGCTTGAACGCCACCCGCTCCATTCATGAAGGAGATAAATTATCATGGAAAACTACACCTTTATGATCCAGCCAACCTGCGTCATCAGGGGCAATCGGCTCAAATTCGAGCCGATTGCCTTGTGAGGAGGTGCTGAAAATTGACTGCAATAAAAATCCTGGCTCTTGACTTGGAAACCTTTTCAGATGTGGACTTGAAAAAATCCGGCGTGTACCCCTATGCAGAATCGCCTAGCTTTGAAATCCTGCTCCTGGGTTACAGCGTGAACGACGGCAAAATCCAAGTGGTCGATATCGCCCGCGGCGAGACTGTCCCGGACGAGGTGCTGGCAGCTTTGGCGGATAGCTCTGTGGAGAAATGGGCGTATAACGCACAGTTCGAGCGTGTCTGCTTGTCCGTCTGGCTCCGGCGAAACCATCCGCAGTACTTTCAGAGCTACAGCAGTCCAGAGGATACCGTTGGAAACTACCTGGACCCCTCATCCTGGAAATGCTCCCGCATTTGGGGCGCATATATGGGACTTCCCCTCTCTTTGAAAGGCATCGGTGCCGTGCTGAAACTGGATGAGCAGAAAATGGAGGAAGGCGCTGACCTTATCAAGTATTGTTGCTGATTTCTCTGCTATCGAAGCCAGGGTACTCAGCTTCCTTGCTGGGGAGCAATGGCGCATTGATGTGTTCAAGGATGGGAAAGACATTTACTGCGAAAGCGCAAGCAAAATGTTCCATATTCCTGTGGTCAAGAATGGTATCAACGGCCACCTCCGGCAAAAGGGTAAAATTGCGGAACTGGCCCTCGGCTACGGCGGTTCAGTTGGCGCTTTGAAAGCGATGGGTGCGTTGGAAATGGGGCTGGCAGAGGAGGAGCTTCAGCCGCTGGTGGATGCGTGGCGGCAGTCCAACCCGAACATCACTCGTTTCTGGTGGGATATCGATGCCGCTGTCAAAAAGGCGGTTTTATACAAGACCGCCACAGAAACCCACAGCTTTCGGATTTACTATAAGAGCGGAATGCTGTTTATCAATTTGCTCTCTGGTAGACGGCTGTGCTATGTCAAGCCCCGTATGGGTATCAACCAGTTTGGCAGCGACTCCGTGACCTACGAGGGTACAACTACGGGCAAGTGGGGGCGGATTGAAAGTTATGGCCCAAAATTCGTAGAAAATATTGTCCAGGCGGTCAGCAGGGACATTCTCGCCTATGCTATGAAAACGCTCCGCCACTGTTTCATAGTCGGCCATGTCCATGATGAGCTTATCATCGAGTGTAGCCCAGCCGTTTCCTTGGACGCTGTTTGTGAGCAGATGGGTAGAACGCCGCCTTGGATTAAAGGGCTGTTGCTTCGGGCGGATGGGTACGAGTGTGAATTTTATCAAAAACAATAAAAATACCCCAGAGTGTGCAATTGTGCTCTCTGGGGTATCGTTATTGTTGTGTGTATTGATTAGAAATGACAAGAAACAGCAGCAAATCGCAGCAAACCCATTGCAAATTGCGCCGACATATGATATAATATAGAATGGTTTATTATAATAAACACTCGGAGGTGCAGAGATGGCAGATGTCACTAACGATAAATGGATAAACATTGATGAAGCTGCAAAATATCTGGGGGTCAAGCCTGGGACTATTCGTGATTGGATTAGAAAGGACAAAGGTATTCCAGCCCACAAGATAGGAAAACAGTGGAAATTCAAATGCTCCGAATTAGACGATTGGGTTGCAAGCGGAAAAAGCGCAATGGAATGAATGGCGTTGTATCTAACTCGAGAAGGAATGGTATGTAGCATGATTCGATACGCGGAGTTTTGTACAGGAGTTGGCGGTTTCCGACTTGGGATAGAGGCATCCGGGTTAAGGGCTGCATCCGTCTATACAAACGAAATTGACAACAATTGTGAAAAGACTTATAAGAAGAACTTCGGGCTTGGCTTTGACTCCAAGGATATTTTTGAGGTTGATCCATCTGCTTTGCCTGATTTTGATATGCTGTGCGCAGGCTTTCCATGCCAGCCATTCTCAGTTGCGGGAAAAGAACTCGGATTCAGGGATTCACGAGGAACAATCTTTTTTAAGCTGCTATCCGTGATTGAAACGAAAAAGCCGCAAATAGTTTTTTTAGAGAATGTTCCAAACTTGGTGAGACATGACAAAGGTAGAACATTTCGAGTCATAACTGAAAAGCTGACGGATGCGGGATATAGCATATCTTCTGCCATATTGGATAGTGCATACTTTGGAATTCCTCAAAGTCGCTCCCGTATCTATATCGTGGGATTGCGTAAGGATATCTACGGGGAATGTTTAGTTGCGTTCACGGAGAAACGAACAGAAAAAACATCGTTTCGATCTTTTATTATTCATGGTGATCGTTCTATTCCTGTCACGAAGAGATGGGATGAGTATATTGACTACTATTTGGGAATCAAGACCATAGAGGAGATGTCGTTTGAGGTTCCGCGAACAAGGAAGGCATTGGAGCGTATCGCAACTAATTGTGACCTTAACGATTGCGTTTTTCAGGTGAGGTCAAGTGGCGTAAGAGCATTATCTATTGACAGTCCTCTGCCTACTCTTACAGTCTTGAACTCAGGTGGAGGTGCGCATATTCCGATTCTTTCAAAAGAACGTCGGCACTTGAGCGTTAACGAAATGAAAAGAGTGATGGGATTCCCTGACGATTATGATTTTAGTGCGGTTTCTCGAACGGATGCCGCTAAACAATTAGCCAACGCTGTTTGCCCACCTGTAATTGCGTCCGTGTTCAGGGACATTATAGCAGCAATTGGTTACTGGGAGGAGTAACTGGTTTGAGCAAAAAGAACACGAATATTTATCTTCAGAGACTGAATTCATTCAGCAAAAAAGTTGAGTATAAATATAACTGCATCAGTCTGTTCAGTGGTGGCGGTGGTCTTGATCTCGGCGCTCATTTTGCTGGGTTTAAGACGCTCTTAGTGAGCGACATTATTCCATCCTATACGGAAACAATAAAAACAAATCTGCCTCATGTTTCTGTATATAACGATGATGCAATGGATTTGACTGCTGAAAAAATCAGAGGCCTGGCTAAAATTAATGGTGATGTAGACCTGATTATTGCCGGGCCACCCTGCCAAGCTTTTAGCATTATGGGAAAAAGGCAATCCCTGGATGATCCAAGAGGTAGATTGACAATAAAGTATTTTGAACTTGTTTCCGGCTTAAAACCGAAGGTGTTTCTGTTTGAAAATGTTCCTGGTCTGATGACTGTAAACCACGGAGAGGATTTTAATAATCTTTTGGAGTTTATCGAAAACGAAACAAACTATCAACTGTATAGAACCAAGTTAAATGCATCCGACTTTGGTATTCCGCAAGAAAGGGAGCGGATTTTTATTGTTGGCTTTAGACCTGACATATCATGTGAATCATTTTCTTTTCCAACAAACGCAACCGGATCTTTACATGAGCAACTTCCTGATAAAATGCCAAGTAAATTTGCATTGGAAAGTGTAGAGGGCTTACCCAATCAAGTCATAAGAGTTCATACAGAGGCTGTAAGAAAGCGTTTTGAGGCAGTCCCTCAAGGGGGCAGGGATCGGGGTTCCTACTCAGACAGACTTAGACCGGATATGCCATCGGGTACGGTAATGATTGGTTCCTCCGCAGGAGGAGCAAGACCGTTTATTCATCCATATGAGCCAAGGGCGCTGACCGTAAGAGAAACTGCGCGCCTGCAGAGCTTTCCTGATTGGTATGAGTTTTCTGGCTCAAGGACTGAGCAGTATAGACAGGTAGGAAATGCTGTGCCGCCTTTATTAGCGTATGAAATACTATCGGCGATAAAAAAAGTGTTGGAGGGGAAAAATGTATCCTAATATTCCATATGAAGGTTTATCGTGGCCAATTACTCAACACGCCGGTGTCCTTAAAGTCGAGGTATTTGACGGCTTACTGAATGCTTGTCTCCTATGCAAAGGAGATACTGTAGATGCGGAGAAAATAAATGGATACCTCGTTAATAACGGAATCCTTACAGCCAATGTTCGGGCGGATAGCAATCAAGTCGATGCTTGGAGAGACTATCAGCAGATTTTGAGTGAGTTTGGTCTCATATACTCTACCAGGCTAAGTAAGGTGCTTACACTTACGCCCATAGCAATGGCCTATTTGAACCACAGCCTTTCTTACTCCGAATTGATTACATTACAATTGTTAAGATATCAGTACCCGAATGGGCATAAGTCCCAACTAAGCCCATCCTTGATGCAAAGTTATGGTAAAAACTTTAACTATGAATCTTTCACGGAGTTGCAGGCACATTACAACATACAAGTAAGACCAGCAGTACTGATATGGAAAATTCTATATAAACTGTGGGAGAGTGGCGAACAGCCAATATTGTCATTGAATGAAATGCAGGGCTATGCAGTACGGTGTACGGCCATGTCAGACTATTTTTCTTGCGCTGAAAGCATCATAGAATCTCGGCATGATGGTCAACAGCTTCAGCCATTAACAAGAGCCAGAAGAAATATGGCTGATTGGATGAAATTGCTTTCACAAACACTGCTTTTTAATGTCAGCGGGGATGGAAATACCATAGCATTATCCCCATATTCGATAAAGGAAAGAAAAGCTGTAGATTATGTTTGTAGCCGTCTTTCCGATCCGTTTTCTTTTTGGGAGTACAAGGAAGATAACTACAAACAGGATTGGTTCGATTTTTATGGGGACTACGATAATAGCATCGAATACATCCTTAAGGAAAGTCAATAAAGGGGGATTGAATTATGCCACAGGAATCAATGATATATGAACAGGCGGCAAATTTGGTGATGGAATATCCTAATACCCATACCGTCAAGTTTGAAACCTCTAAGGATGAAATCGTTAGTTTGCTTAACGGCTTTAAAGAGAAATTTGCCCCGGAAGTCCTAAAATCCTTAAGTGACAATGAGTTGCTTGGCTATCTTTTCTTAACTGTAGATGGCAATAATGACAGCCTATGCTATCATTTGGAGTTTAATCCGAAACTGAAAAGGACGTTCGGAAGCATTTCGGGTGGCTCGTCCTTTAAGTTCGGTCTCTTCCAGCGTCAAGAAGATGGAACATGGACTACTGGCGCTCCAAAGACACCACAAGTTCTTTCAGAGACAGAAGCATTGCAGCTTGGCAAGACAATCCGTGACAATCTTGTAAATGCTTGTGAGATGATTCAATCTCAAACGCTTAATTCTGTCGAAGATTATGAAAAGCTGGATGATGACTTAAATGCATTGATGGGGAAATTCGCTTCCTACGCATGGGTACAGAAATATTTTCACATGATTTTTCCTGATAAGTTTATCGGTTGGTATGTAACCGACTGGCTTAAGCATATTCTGTTTGGGTTTGGGATAAATCCAAGCGAAAAATACTATGGAATGAACGGACAGCTTACTCTTATCAAAAAGAGGACAAGCTATATGTCGCCCAACTTCCAAGATATCTGCTATGCGATGTTTGGAGAAATACGCCATTTTTACAGATTGGGATCATCTGATGAGTCTGAACACTACGCCGAAAAATGGAAGGAAAAGGGCATTATTGCTATAGGGTGGAAAGAAACCGGCGACCTACTTAATTATATTAAAAATGGATCTCTTGACAGAGATAAGGTGTCAGAGGCTTTATTGGCGCATTACTATCATAGCGACAAAAAGACGGCATCACGAAAAGCGGGAGAAATGAAATCTTTCTATGAAACATCCTCCTCTTCCGTTATAACCGTGATGGATGGCTCTCAATTGATAGCTTTTGTTGATGGCCTGTCCCCGTATTTCTATGATGTGAGCGAGAATATGGCGCATCAAAAATCTGGAGTTTGGCATTCCTCATTTGATGAATCGGATAGACTCCCGGAGGATGAAGGATACTTAACGACCTGTTACGAGATAAAAGAGCCTGAAAATCTTCTGTTCTTGTATAAAAAGTATTACTGTTCGAACAAATCAGATGGTTCTGCAACTACGATTGACGAGTGTATCCAAATAAAATTTAACACGGGATATCAGTCATCTTTTGAGAGGAATCGCATCCTGTTTGGCGCACCTGGAACGGGCAAGAGCTACACAATCAATAAAGAGTCAAAAGAACTTGTCGGCGAAAACAATGAGGATAATTATGAGCGTGTTACCTTCCATCCGG
Source organism: Neglectibacter sp. X4 (assembly GCF_009917365.1). Lineage (NCBI taxonomy): Bacteria > Bacillati > Bacillota > Clostridia > Eubacteriales > Oscillospiraceae > Neglectibacter > Neglectibacter sp. X4. The sequence continues at coordinate 125,539 of NZ_QWLE01000003.1, forward strand.
ATTATTCCTATGCGCATTTCGTAGGTACATATAAGCCTGTACCCTCCAAAGACAGTCAAGGTAATGACACGATTACCTATGCCTATGTACCCGGTCCATTTATGCGTGTATATGTTAAAGCACTGAAAAATAGTCGAACTACAAATATCAGACCCTTCCTTCTTATTATCGAGGAGATAAATCGTGCGAATGTTGCCGCTGTCTTTGGAGACATATTCCAGCTCCTTGACCGTGGTGCCGACGAAGTAAGTGAGTACCCTATTCAAGCATCTGAAGACATAAAGGCTTACCTCGCAGGGGAATTAGGCGGGAAACCTGACGATTATGCGAAATTGCGCATCCCAGACAATATGTTTATTTGGGCTACGATGAATAGTGCCGATCAAGGTGTTTTCCCGATGGATACTGCATTTAAGAGACGCTGGGATTTTACATACCTTGGCATAGATGATAGTGATGAACTAATCAGCGGGAAATTTGTATATCTTGCAAATGACAAGTCACAGAAGGTGGAATGGAATAAGCTACGTAAAGCCATCAATAATTTCCTTGCAAAAGAGAAAATCAATGAAGACAAGCAGCTTGGGCCCTATTTCATTTCGAGAAGCATTGTGGTACCGTCAGATGGAGATGAAATCGACAGGGATAGGTTTATCCACGTCTTTAAGAACAAAGTCATTATGTACCTTTTCGAAGATGCCGCAAGGCAAAAACGGCCTAAGTTATTTGAGGGATGTTTCCAAAACAGCACTCGTTACTCCGAGATTTGCAGGGAATTTGATTTGAGGGGCATTGGAATCTTCAACCACGACATCCAGCTCGAAACTGAGCCGGAAGAACCACAATGGACGCCACCTAACGAAGAAAACTGAGGAGGTCGCAATATATGATCTCTGAATTTGTAAGAGAGCAACAAAGATATACCCAAAAAGACCTCTGCAGGATATTGGATTGTTTAGAGGAAAAGGCAATCCCGCTGATTCGGAAGTTAAAAGAATTCGGAGTCCTGAAAGCTGTACGGGCATCAGACCATCAAAGAGATATGTCCAATCTTTTGGATGAAGATATCGAAGTCGCGGATGTTGAAGTGGGCGAAGATGAATACTATTATGTTTTCACATTTGTGGGAGTTATAGTAGTTGCTGGGCATGTCCTAAAATGCTATCCAAAGTATCTGCTCCACTCCAATCAGCTTAAAGAAGAACTTCGCCAGGTGCTGAAGGTCCTTGAAAAATACAATACCAAGGAGCAGATTGTTCGGATGTTCAATGACAGTAGCGAAAGTAGTGCATTTAATCTTCTTGCTGTGCTGCTGTTTCTGTTGCAGGATTATTTTGAAAACGGCGTTTATAACAATACCGAGGATATTATCGAGAGCAATGGTTCTGGTAAAATTTTGTGGGACAAAACAATAAATGAGACTTTCACCATGCTCTCGAATAACCGACCATATTATACTGATCTCCAGACAAGGAAGCGTATTACTGATGACTTCGATTATTTTAAACGCTTACATGAATGCATATTGACCAGGGCGTCTGAAGAATTAAGGGATGCAGAGCTTCTTGATCTTTTTGAAATTACAGGAGTGGATTTGACGGAGGAGGAACTGGATGATTTTGGCGATAAGGAATTCATTCTCTACCGAATTGAGAAGGAATTGAACACCCAGTTCAACACAAGGAAACAGCTTGTTCTGAAAACAATTTATGCCTATATCTACCATAGCGGAAACCTGTATGATACAGACTGCTTGTCGCTCTTTGGAACAAATAGCTTCAATCTCGTATGGGAAGGCATCTGTGCCGACATTATGGATAACCAGCTTAATGTAAGACTTGGCGCACTTCCTTTACCAATACCGCTAAAAGCAGAATATGACAAGAATCAAAGACTTGTAGATTTGATTGAAAAACCCTTGTGGACAGTAACAGGTAAAACCGCAAATGATACGCTGAAACCCGACTTGATTTCTATAAGAGACGGTCAGTTCATCATCTTCGATGCGAAGTATTACAACGCACAGCTCGAACGTGATTGTGTTCCGAAAGGACAGCCTGGCATCGAGTCGGTCACTAAGCAGTACCTCTATCAATTGGCATATCAGAAATTTATAAATGACCACGGCTTTATTACTGTTAAAAATTGTTTTCTTATGCCGACAGAAAAAATGGCGATAGAAGATCGCGGGGAGGCATCAATGGAGATACTTTCAAATCTTGGCTTGCAAAACATAAAAGTGCGTTTTCTACCCGCAAAAATAGCATATGAATATTATCTATCAGGAAGAAAAATGGATGCTGACATTCTTGCACTTTAGTTTTAGGAAGGAGGACGCAAGATGAAACAAATCTGCCTGGGTACGATGATTACCCTCATCTATCAAAGCAGAAGACGCAACGCAGATAAGGTGAAGGATATCTGCCGCGGTATCTTTGCGGCCTATGGACTGGATATTAATGTTTATAACGCGGGCCTTCCGAGCCATTTGAAAAGTGGGCATGATTCTGTACCAAAGGATTTAGAGGATGCGGCGACAACCCTCTCCATTGATGAGATTGATGAAGGCTTTGATAAATATGTTATTCCTCTAATTCATAACGAAAAGCATGAAGCCTTGGTACGTGGTATCAGGGATGTACTGCGTGATGACACGACGATACTTGGCAATACAGTTGTTGGAATTTCTCCGGGATTTGAGAAGGACAATATCCTGAACTATAATTCTTTCGATGAGTCCGCACTTCTTGCGAATGTTGTCACTTACGCAATACGCAGTACCGAGAACAACAAAATGGGTGCAAGCATCAGGGAAATCGCAACTGGCTATGTGGATGGCTTTATCTCCAGCACCGAAGAAATTTACTTTCTCAGTCCAATCGTGGAGCAGGATACTATCATGCCCTTGAAACGGACATTAAAGGACCCGCTGTTCGACCGTGTTTTCAAGATGGCAACGGATGTTACGATTGCTGGACTGAGCAATCCCACAAGAGCGTGTGTATTCTATGTTGATCCAACAAACTGCAAGTTTCGTTTCGGAGACTTGAAGGATTTTATCATCAACAATATCGGCAGCTATGTCTTTTCAAGAGCAGAGAAAAAACGGCTGGTAGACCGGACGAAGAATGAAGCGGCTGTCGGCGCACAGGCAATGCTGAAATTCATACAGAAATATGGCTCCAATGCCGAGACTGTTCTTGGTGAAATCATGCTGTATACATTCTTGGAACAGGAACTTAATGCACCAAAGATTATGAGCAGAATAGAGTTGGATGGGAATCTGCGTTCTGTCAGTAAAAGCGATGGTGTGCATCTGCTCTCTCTGAACCTTACTGGTCAGCCTTTTCATCAGCTTGTGTTCGGCGCATCGGATATCACCGGCAATCTTACTGCAGCCATAGACCGTGCGTTTGACAAGATTGCAAACATTGAAGCCGGTTACAATGATGAAATGAAAATGGTAGAGAACACTCCGCAATGGACGATTTATGATCCTGCAGCGACTACTTTTATGGTCGATCTTATGACTCCGCAGCGTGGTGGTGGCTACAAGCCGGACATGGCATTTGGTGCTTTTCTTGGATACACCATTCAGCTGGATACGCCGGAATACGATAGCCAGAAATACCGGACAGCTGTGAAAGAACAGCTGAAGAAAGACATTGATGCTGCTCAGCCGCATATCACTGATTTGATTAATAAAAAAGGTTTGATGGGACATAGCTTTTATTTCTACGTGTTCCCGTTTAATGATGCGCCAAACGAAAAAAACAGCATCATCCAGGAAATGCTGACGGGAGGTGTTGTGTAATGATTCAGGCACCACGGAACGCAACTCTTGCAGAGGCGCTTTATAGGAATATCGACAAGAACGAGTATTTGCAGGAAATCTACGGAGACCTTCTATACAATTATTCGATTAAACTATTCCATACTGACCGCAGACCGCGAGACATCCCCGTGAAGGATGCATTGCGGTTTGCTGACTTGCTGTCCAAATCCGTTCACACACCTACCGCCGATAGGGACAGGCTGTGGGGACAGGAAATAGCCATACTGCTTCGGCTCCTATATCCGGAAGATGCATCCGCAAAATATTATCTCGGCTCTGTGCTTTCGGCGGTAGGAAACTATCGTGGCTTGAGATCCAAAACGGTCGAGGGCTTTGAGAGCGAAAACCTTCTTGACCAGATTTTCTACGAATATGATAAAGAAGAACACAGGATTCCCGGAAAGAATGATGAATATTTTTTCAATGACCAGATGCTTGTATATAAGGGCATGAAGGAGAAATTCTTCAGCTACTCCGGTCCCACCTCGATGGGGAAATCCTTTGTTGTTCAAACATACATTCAACAGGAAATAGAGAATGGCTCAACCGATAACTTTGCCATTCTCGTCCCAACCAAGGCACTCATCAATGAAGTAAGGAGCAACCTGATCGGTGCCTTGCAGTCAAAATTGAAGGAACTGAACTACCGTATTGTGACGGCCTCCGGAGATCTGGTTCTGCAGCAGGATCACCATTTCATTTTTGTGATGACGCCAGAACGCTTGCTCCATATGATGATCGAGCGAGAGAACATACACATTGACTTCCTATTCATTGACGAAGCGCATAAAATTTCGGCTCGTGGCGGCAGAAGTACATACTACTTCAAGGTGCTTACGCAATTGGGTAGACAGAAAACGCTCCCCACTGTAATTTTTGCATCTCCCAACATACCCAATCCAGAGGTGTACATGAACATCATCCCTGGAATCGAAAAAGCAGATATGAAGAAGCTGGCATCACGGTTTGCACCGGTGTGCCAATTTAAATATTTCCTGAATGTTCCGGGGCGTGGTGGGTATTACTACAATGATTATTCAAAGCAATTCGAGAGGTGCTATACCATACCTGAAGGGCAGGAGTTATGTGATATAGTTGCCACGGTCGGACAGGATAAGCAGAATGTGGTTTATTGTAGTTCCCGCAGAAGTGTTCTGGAGCAGGCGGTAAAATATGCAAGAAATATTCATCCGAAGAATGATGAGACACTGAACGCTTTAGCCACAGAAATCCGACAGGAAGTCCATGATGACTGTTATCTTGCGGATTTGATTGTCAGAGGTGTTGCCTATCATGTAGGATACCTTCCTGCAAATATCCGTCTGCGAATTGAGAAGAGTTTTGAAAAAGGCGATTTGAGGACCATATTTTGCACGAGTACGCTCATTGAGGGTGTAAATCTTCCTGCCGATAATCTCTTCATTACCAGCTATCGTAACGGTCAGAGCAACATGGACGAAGTGGAATTCAGAAACTTGGTGGGGCGTGTCGGCAGAATCAAATATAACCTCTATGGCAATGTCATTCTTGTGAAACTGGATGAAAAACTTAAAGAGGAGCGTTACAAGGAATTACTGCAGACGGATGTGCCGCCACAGGAGTCTGCTCTCGATATAAAGCAGAACACGGACTATATGGGTGCATTGGTCAGGGATCTTGCTGATGGCGATATCGAGATGAGTACATGCCATGATGCAGCGACCGAGACTGATTTTGAAGCCCTGCGTAAGTTCGGGCTGATTCTTACCCGTGATTTGGCATCTGGCAAAGTGACGCCGGTGACGCAGAAATTCGAGAATTTCCTTTCTAATCGGCAGAAACAGCGGATCATAGAGAACTTCCCAATTCAACGCACCAGTGATGATATTACCCTTTCGTATGACCAGGCAGAAAACCTGCATGATGCCATCGTGAATGAAGGCCTTCATTACCCTGAACTTAAGGGTGAAGATGACGAGGTCGATTTCGAAGAACTGGTGGAGTTTATGATGAAGCTTCGGCGGCTGTTTAAGTGGGATATCTATGAGAAACAGACATTAGGTAAACCCGGTACAAACAGACTGGATTCTGTCATACGATGGTATTCCACAATATTGCTCCGATGGATTCGCGGCAACGGTCTACGTACCATTATCCTCAGTGCAATTCGCTATAAGGAGAACAATCCCGAAACAGGCGTTTGGTCGGGACAGTATAAGGTAGCGGACAGATACAATTCGGAGTCAAAGTACCATAAGAACTTGGTAATCGCCGAATCCTTGAGCGTGATTGAGAATGTACTGCTGTTCAGCATTTCCAACTATTTTAGAAAGGTATCCCTGGAATATAAAGCTGTTCACGGAATGGATCACTTTGAAAATGACTGGTACGAGTTTGTGGAATATGGCACAACCAACCCTGACACCATCTTTCTGCAGCAGAGCGGTTTCTCACGTGAAGCATCGATATTCATCCAGAAACCGTCAAACTATAGTAAGTACATCTTGGAAGTCGATGGCAAGAAACGAATAAAGCGCAGCATACTGGAATGCGGAAATATCGGCGTAGAAACCGAGGCTACGGACATTCAGTTTAACATTCCTGAATTATTTATAGATTAATATAGTCACAGAGACCGTTGAGCCTCCTGCAATGATGCAGGGGGCTTATTTTTTTGCTCATTTTAGAATTTTTCTATTCTCCCAAGTCCTACCCAAGTCTTACCCAAGAACATCCCAAATGGTCACATCGCAGTTGCACGCCGTTCCAAGTACAATGAAAGCGCAACGAGATTAGATTCAAACGAATTTCTCAATATGGGAACATGTGTCCTTAGAGTATTGAGGACTCGAATGGATTTGGCCATCGAGACGACTGCACAATCATATGTGCAGTTGTCTGGGCGGTCAACGCTCAAATAAAAATTGTATACGGCCGGAGTGACGTCCGAAGGCAGGATACTACATACCGTTTTCAGGAAAACCGACAGGACTTTTCTGGAAACGAGTCTGGTACCCTCGGTTTCGTGCGTTCTATTTCGACCGTCTGGGGGTATCGCTCCCAGGTATATGCCAGTTTTCTGCCTTATGACCCTCGCGGCCAGAAAGGACGAAAACATGGCAACAAGAGTCAAAAAATTTACGGTCAACTACAACGGTGATCCAATTCGGGAAGGCGAGGTCATGGTGCCTTTCCCCTACACGGAACTTGATGCGGAATGTTGCGTCAACCGTGAGTGCATCAGTTCTGTAACGCAGGGCGGCAGGGTTTTTCGTGTGATTTACAAGGCGGTTCCTGAACGCTGGGCGAAGGTAGCCCGCTCCGCCTTGAATTTGGTGGAGAATGAAGAACTTGGTCACTATGACATCCCGAATTCTATCTCGATGGACAAGCTGTTCGATGAGTTCAACATGGAAGTGGGAACATCTCCCTCCGCCGAGGACATCTTGCTCGGTGATGATGATCAGGATTTGGACGACATGCTATCCACCTTTGGATGTCTTGTTCAAGCGCATCTATGAGGACATGGTGGCGGGACGGCTCAGCCCGGAGCGGTTTGACAAACTCTCCACGCAGTATGAGGAGGAGCAGAAGCAGGTACGGCAGGTCATTGGGGAACTGCAATCGTTGATTGACGATGGTGAGCAGGAAGCCCACGACCTCCGGCAATTTCTGAAAAGTGTCCGCAAGTACACCGACCCGGAAGAATTGACGGCGGAAATGCTGAACGAACTGGTTGACAAGATCATCGTCCACGCTCCTGACAAAAGTAGCGGACACCGCAGGCAGAAGATTGAGATTTACTACAAGGCCGCTGGGATCATCGACATCGCTGACAACCTCTGTGAAGCCGGGGACGGCAGAGGACAGTGGCGTAAAGAGCGGAAAACGGCCTGAAAAAGCAGGACTGTGACCTTTTACAGTCACAGCCCTGCCTTACATAGAATACTTCGTTGCGGCACTTTGCCGTTATGGCGGCGCGCCTGCTTTTTGCCATTCACTGTCCGCTGCTTTCCTGCAGGTTTTTCCAGCCTGCCGGGGTCAGGGCGTTTTTGCAGTAGCTTTCCAGTTGGGCCTTGGTGCAAAGCTTTGCACCGCTCTGGATAATCTGCTCCTGCAGAATAACAGGCAAGGTATTGAAATAGGATTGGGCGGCCCTGTCCATGCCGGGAATTTGTTTCTCCATGCTGCATCATCCTTTCATGGTGGTCTTTTTGTAGCCTGCCCGGTTTTGCCGCCGGTATGCTTAGAAAAACTTTCCCATGATATATCTGTCAAAAACCTTACGATTTTTTTAACTTTCTTGCATGGCCTGTGTGTTTGCAGTAAAATAGGACAGGACGCTCTATTTATTATGTTTTTTGCGGCTGGCTCTTGACACGATATTTATATGATATTATAATAATATCAAGTCAGGCAGGAAATAGAGCTTGCAGGGCAGGCAAACCTGTCTTGGCAAAAAGGAGAAGGGGGTTATTTTGCTATGCTATCCATTAGCGGTGTAACAAAGAAGTATCGGAAAACCTTGGCAAACGACAATATCAGTTTTGCCGTAGGGGACGGGCAGATTGGCATCCTGCTGGGGCCAAACGGCGCGGGGAAATCCACCATCATCAAATGCATTACAGGCCTTTTGCGCTTTACCGGGCGCATTGAAATCAACGGCCTTACAAACACTTCAACAGAGGCCAAGCGGCAGTTGGGGTACATACCGGAGATGCCCGCTGTTTACGACCTGCTGACAGTGGAAGAGCATCTGGAGTTCATCCGCCGGGCCTATAAGGTGGAGGATGAAGCCTACACCCAGCAGCTTCTGGAGCGGCTGGAGCTGTGGGACAAAAAGGATAAGCTGGGCAAGGAGCTTTCCAAGGGTATGCAGCAGAAGCTTTCCATCTGCTGCGCCTTGTGCCACAAGCCCAGGGTGGCTATTTTTGACGAGCCTCTTGTGGGCCTGGATCCCCATGCCATCAAAGAATTGAAGGCTATTTTCCGGGAATTGAAACAGAGCGGCTGCTCTGTGCTTATCAGCACCCACATGATAGACAGTGTGGAGGACTATTGGGATGTGGCAAACATTATGATAGGCGGCCGGTTTGCCGCCACCCGGTATAATGACGGCACAGAGGGCCAGGATTTGGAGGAACTGTTCTTCCAGATTACCGAAGGCAAAGCTCCTGAGGGAGGCGAGTCCCTATGAGAAACGCCTTGGGGTATCTGACACGCACAAAGCTGAAAAACCAGATAAAAGATTTGCTGCACTCTCCGGCAAAGCTGATTTACGTGGTGATAATGTTGGCCCTCCTGGTTTTTTCCGTTATGGGCCGCAGCGGCCAGGAGCTGGAAACGCCCCAGCCCATGTACCAGCTTACTGCCATGCTCACTTTGTTCTACAGCTTCACGTTCCTGATGGCACTGGCAACCGGGGGCAATTCTGCCAAAACACCTATGTTCACCTTGTCGGACGTGACCCTTCTCTTCCCTGCCCCCCTGCACCCTAACCGGGTGCTGGTATACGGGCTTATGCGGCAGTTAGGGCTTTCCCTGGTGATGGCCTTGGTTCTGGCGTTCCAGTATGGCTGGCTGAAGGTGGCGTTTGGCATCACCTGGGGGCATATGGCACTGATTATCCTGGGGTTTGCCATCTGCATTTTCCTGGCTGCCTTCTGCTCCATGGCCATCTACAGCCGCACCAGCGGCAAGGAAAACGCCACCACTACGCTGCGGATATGCATTTATGCTATAGCGGCCCTTTACCTTGTGTGGATGGCTTACACCTGCCGGGACTCCCTCCTCCCCCTGCTTTCCGGCGGAAAGGATTTCTATAGCGCCATGGACAGTTGTGCTTCTTTCCTGTCCTCCTTCCCGGGAATGCTGTTCCCAGCTGGGGGCTGGTCAGCGGCTATTATCGGAGGCGCTCTTACAGAGGATATGCCGATGATCCTTGCTGGGGCCGCACTGTGCCTGGTGCTGATAGCAGCGCTGGCTGTGCTTATTGTCACCTGCAAAAATAACTACTATGAGGATGTGCTGGAAACTGCCGAGCTGGCCCAATCCAATGTGACCGCCCAGAAAGAGGGCAAGGTCAATGAGTTGGTGCCCAAGAATGTGAAGGTGGGCAAGACTGGCCTCCGCAATGGCTGGGGCGCCAGCGCCCTCTATTACAAGCACCGCATTGAAAACCGGCGGGCCGGGGTATTCTTCCTGTCCAACATGTCCCTGATTTTCGTGGTAATCATCCTCTTCTTTGCCTTTGTGATGAAGCAATCCATGGAGGGCGATACCGGGGCCGCAATTATTGCCACATTTTCCATGGCTACCTACATGCAGATCTTCTCGGAGAGCATGGGCCGCTTTAACCTGGAGCTTATCAAGCCTTTCATCTACCTGATGCCTGAACCGCCTCTGAAAAAGCTGCTGTACTGCATGAAGGAAACGCTTATTTCAGACGTGATGGAAGCCGTTATCATCTTTGTGCCCGCGGGGCTACTGGTGAAGGCTGATGTGCTGATCATTGTGCTGTGCATTGTGGCGCGGATTTCCTTCTCGCTGCTGTTTACGGCAGGCAATATTTTGGTGGAGCGGGTGTTCGGCTCGGTTTCTTCCAAAATGATGGTCTTGTTCTTCTACTTCCTGGCGCTGATTGTAATGGCCCTGCCTGGGATTGCGGCTGGCATCGGCCTGATGTTCCTGCTGCCAGAGTCCTTTGGGTTTGCCGGCATGTTCCTGGGAATGACAGCCGTCAATGTGCCCCTATCCCTGCTGGTCATGTACCTGTGCCGCAATTTACTTCAATACGCGGAACTGAATAACCGATAACAAACATGCGGCCCCCTGTCGTTGTGGCAGGGGGCCGCATACATATTATATTTCTTCCTGTTCCTTTTCCAAAAGCCATTGCAGGCCTGTATACCGCCGGGTTTTCCGGTCATTTTCAATCATCGCGGCAATCGTAGACTTCCGTCCTGCCAGAATCAGCAACTGCTTTGCCCGGGTGACCCCGGTATACAGCAGGTTCCGGTAACACAATTGGCCGGGAGGGTTGAGCACAGGGATAATGACAGCGGTGAACTCATTGCCCTGGCTTTTATGTACTGTTACAGCATAGGCAGGCTCCAATTCATTGGCGGCATGGTCAAAGTCATACAATACTTCTTTGTCGTCTATCTCTACCCGGATAGCGCCGCCGGGTTTATCAATCTCCGTGATAACCCCCATGTCCCCGTTGAACACCCCTTCCCCGGAGGTGCCGTCCTCCCGCGTCCAGGGAAGGTTATAATCATTTTTCACCTGCATCACCTTATCCCCCAGCCGGAAAAGCTGCCCGTTTATCCGCGCTTCTGTTTTTCCCTTCCGGGGCGGGTTCACTGCCTCCCGCAAAAGCTTGTTCAGCTCTACTGTGCCCAGCTCTCCCTTACGGCCCGGACACAGCACCTGGATATCGGAAACGCTGGAAAAGCCATAGCTTCTAGGCAGGCGCTGGGCGCAAAGGGAAACAATCAACTGGGCTGTCTCTGCCGGATCTTCCCGGGGCATAAAGAAAAAATCACTGTCCCGGCGGCGAAGCTCCGGCAGCTTCCCCTCCACAATGCGGTGGGCGCTTAAAACAATCAGGCTTTCCATGGACTGGCGGAAGATTTCCTTTAGCTGCACTGTGGGAAAAAGCTGGGAGGCAATTAAATCCCCCAGCACATTGCCCGCCCCTACAGAAGGAAGCTGGTCGCTGTCCCCCACCAGAATCAGCCGGCAGGAAAGGGGCAATGCCCGCAAAAGGCTTTCAAACACATAAGCGTCCACCATGGAAAGCTCGTCTACCACCAGGCAGTCGCATTCCAGGGGATTGCGCTCGTTGCGGGTGAAGACGGGGTTATCCTGCTCGTCCCAGTCTACCTGGAGCATCCGGTGGATGGTTTTGGCCTCCTCCCCAGTCAGTTCGCTCATGCGCTTAGCGGCCCGGCCTGTGGGGGCCGCCAGCAGCACCTTTTCCCCGGAAAGCTTCAGGATGTGGATGATGGCATTCAAGGTGGTGGTTTTGCCTGTGCCCGGCCCCCCCGTGAGGATGAGGATTCCCTTTTCCATAGCAGCCCGGATGGCCTCTTTCTGCTTTTCCGCATATTGTACGCCCTTACGGGCCTCAATAGCCGCAATCTGCACGTCGGCCCCGCCAAGAGCCTGGGGAGGAATACGGAGCATGGCCTTCATCCGGGCAGCTATATAAGACTCGGAAATATGCTGGCGCTCCAGAAAGATAAAGTCCTTGCCATCTACGTTCTCGCATCTCAACTGGAAGCTTTCGCACAGGGTATACACCGCGTCCTGGGCCATTTCCAGCTCTACCCCCAGCATCTGAGCGGCGGCACTGCACAGCTTGTCCCAGGGCAGGCAGGTGTGGCCGTTGTCCAGGTTGTGCCTCAGCACATACAACACCCCAGCCTGCACCCGGCCCAAATCATCCCTGGGCTTTTCCATAGACTCCGCTATCATGTCCGCGATGGTAAAGCTGATGTTCATGCCATCCTCGCACAGCCGGTAAGGGTCTTCCTGAATGCAGGATACGGAATCCTGCCCATAGGTTTTCCACACCTGCACCGCCTCTTCCGGGCGCACCCCATAGGCCCCCAGGTAGGCCATCAGCTCCCGGATGCCGTATACACGCTTCAGTTCCTCCCCAATGGACTGGGCCTTCTCCTTTGTAATCCCCTTGATTTGGGAAAGACGCTCCGGCTCCCGCTCCATCACCTCCAAGGCCTTTTCCCCAAAGGTTTCCACAATGCGCCGGGCCGTGGCAGGGCCTACGCCTTTCACCGCTCCGGAAGCCAGATATTTCATCATGGCAGCGGCTGTGGCAGGGCGGGCACGCTCAAAGGTTTGGGCCTTAAACTGCTGCCCAAAGGAGGGATGGGTATCCCATCCGCCGTATACCTGCAGTTCCTCCCCTTCACTGACAAAAGGGAACTCCCCTACCACTGTCACCAGTTCTTCCCCTGCCGCCATCTCCAGCACAGTATACTGGTTTTTATCGTTGTGGTAGACCACATGCTCCACTGTCCCACTCAGCTCTAAAAGCCCGTTTTCAGCCAAGTTTCCACATCCTCCACTCTCTAAATCCAGCCCGCTGACTTCAAAAGCACCCTGTCAGCCGCGTCACGCTCTCCGGGTTCTTACAGTTCTTCCCATATATGGTATAGCAAATCTTCCTTTTTGGAAACCCGCAAATAGGGATATTGAAGCTGCAAGAACCGGCAGATGCTTGAAAGTTCCGGGTTCTCCTCCGGCAGCAAGCAGATAAGACTGCTGCCGCAGCCCATCCACCGCACCCGCTCTGCTGCCGCCCGCACCATGGCTTCACAGTCGTCCTCTCCCGCAGGGGCCACCACCAGGGCCATCCTCTGGCCTCCTATGGGCCGGGTGGCCCAGAAGGTTATCAGGCGCACAAGTTCCGCCGCGCCCAGAATCATCAGCACGACTCCCGCCACACATAAAAGTATGTTGATACAGAACACCCCCTATGTCCATGGAGGGGGCCGCAAAGGGCCGCTGCCCCCTTTGCTCCATCCTATGCAGAAGGAAGGCGTCCTGTGCCCATGGGGAGCGGGGGCTTTTTAAGCAGAGTTCTTTTAGAGCGTGTTCACACAAAGCAATCACACGCGCCTGACGCTGCGGGGCTTATCCCTGGTATACTGCCACCAAGGCTGTGCCCCTATGTACCCGGATAATCGCCCTGTCAGCGGTAATGCTGTTGCTTACCCCCATCACCAAACCGCCCACAGTGAGATCCTCCCGGGTCAAGGGATACTGCAGCCCTGTATAGCTCACATTGCAGTTTGCGCATCCATAGGGGAAAACAGAAACAGTAGCCCCCTTCATGCCGGTAATGGTCAGCTTTTCATCATACAGCAGGAACACCTTGGTGCGCTCGTCTGCTAAAAAGCCATGGCCGCCATGATCCCGGATAAACCGCAGCACCTCCAGGTTTGCCAGGGTGTGGTCAAAGCGGGGCCCGCCCAGGCACCCCAGCAGCACAAAGTCCCTGTAACCCTTGGAAAGGCCCTTCATGGCGGCAAACATGGTGTCTGTCACGTCCTTTTCCACGGGAAGGGTCATGCACTTCACGTCTTTGGGAGGCGGAGCCTTGGCGGAATCGAAATCGCCCACCACCAGATCCGGCTGCACCCCATTTTTCTGGGCTGTCTCAAAACCTGCGTCCGCGCAAATTACATAATACTTTTCCAGTTCATACTCTTTAAAGACCTGCCCGCCCCGTATGGGCGAAGCGCCTATAATCATACATTCCCTTTTTTCTGCTGCCATTGTTTGACATCCTTTATCTCTTGATACATTTGTACATAGCTTTCAAAGCGGCTTTTTGCCACCAGTCCTTTTTTCACGCCTTTCAGCACCGCGCACCCCTTTTCGCAGGTGTGGGAGCAGGAGGTGAATTGGCAGCCTGCCGCCAAAGGGGCCATTTCCCGAAACCCCTCTATCAGCTTTTCCTTATCTGTCAGCCTGTAGCGCTGCAGTTCAAAGGTGGAAAAGCCCGGCGTATCCGCCACATAACTGCTTCCATCTATTTTGTAAAGCTCCACTTCCCGTGTGGTATGCCTGCCCCGGCCCAGCTTCCGGCTCACCTCCCCGGTTTTCAGGGACAGCTCCGGAAAAAGGGCGTTTAAGAGGGTAGACTTGCCCACCCCGGAGTTCCCGGTGAAAGCGGAGACGCAGCCTGTGAGTATCTCCCGCACCTGCCCTATCCCCTCCCCGGTGACCGGAGAGACAAGGCAGCAGGAAAGCCCCGCAAGCTGGTAGCCCTTCATCAGCTCCTCCAGGGTGCCGTCGGACAGATCTGCCTTAGTGAACACCACTACTGGATCGATGCCGGAAAGCTCTGCCGCCGCCACGGTCTTGTCAATGAGCAGGGGCACCGGGGCAGGATCCTTAGCGGCGCACACCACAAAGAGCTTATCCAGATTTGCTAAAGGCGGGCGCACCAGGACATTTTTCCGGGGATAAATTTCCACCAGCGCTCCGGTTCTGTCCTCCTCGGTAACGCTTACCCGCACCCTGTCCCCAGCGCAGGGGGAAACCCCCTCCTTGCGAAAGCGCCCCCGGGCCGTAACTGTATAAAAGCCTTCCGGTGTTTCCACTGTGTAGAAGCCGCCTACACATTTCCGCACCAGCCCGTCTGTTTCCCGGTATTCCATTCCCGGCTATTCGCCCCCTTCCCCACCGTCTCCCTCCCCGCCGGAGGGTTCATCTGGTTCCTCGTTATTGCCGCCGCCCAAGTTCACCTCATAGGTGTGTACCACCACTGGCTCCTCCCCTGTGTCGAAATTAAAGGAAAGCTCCATATAGGTCTGGCCGTCCAGGGTGATAATCACTGTGTCCACCCCGCTGGTGCCTGTAAAGGCCACCCGGTAGCTGCCAGCCAGGGCGGGGTTGATGGAAAGCTGCTCGGTGACAACGCCGTTGCGGTATACCTGGAGGTTTACATTGGCGTTAACGCTGGCAGGCAGGCTAATGGTCTTTTCCAGCGTTTTTTCCGCGCCCTTGCCAGAGCTTACAATGATATCCACTGTGGCCCCTTCGGAAACCTCCGCGCCAGACTCGGGATTCGTGCTGATCACGATGTCCTTGCCTTCCTTGCTGCTGTCATCATAGGTCACATTGCCCACCACCAGGCCCGCGTCCTCCAGGGTGGCAGTTACGTTATACAAAAGCTGGCCCTTCAGGTTATCCGGCACCTTTACCTTCTTTTTGGCCGGGCCTTTGCTTACCCGCAGGATAACGATGGATCCCGCGTCTACCATTTCGCCGCTGGAAGGCTCTGTGGAGACGATTTTGCCCACTTCCATGTCGTCGTCAGCCACGGTTTCCGTCTTATACTTCAGGCCAATCTCTTTCAGCAGGGCAATGGCGTCAGCGTCTGTGCGCCCTACCACGTCGGGCACAGGAACCTGCTCCACCTTGCCGTTTACCATCAATTCCACCTGCCGGCCTTTCTTCACCATAATGCCAGCGGCAGGGGTCTGCTTTAAAATTTCTCCAGGCTGCCTGTCCGGATCATTGCCCTCGGTGGTGGTAAACTTGAAAAAGTCATTATATTCTTCGTTGCCGATAACCTCTTCGTAAAGCTTTCCTTCAAAGCTGGGCATTTCCATCTGCTCCGCCGTCTCCCCCTCCAGGAGGGTTTCCCAGTTGTTCAAAAGCCACACAGCGCCTACAGCCAGCAGCACAATGATGGCTGCGGCTATTACGCCCTTCACCGCCATGGCCCCTCTGGCTCCCCGGCGGGATCGCACAAACTCCTCCTCATACTCATAGCTGTCGTCATAGGTGGGAGTGAAACGGGTGTTGTCATAGGCGTCCATGCCCCGGGCAGCATCATAGCCGGGCTGGGCATGAAGGTCATAGTGGAAGGACATAGCAGGGTTGCGGCGGAACATATCCAGATCGTCCAGCATCTCCCCGGCGCTCTGGAAACGGTTGACTGGATTCTTCTCCATGGCCCGCATGGTAATCTGCTCCAATCCCCGGGGAATGGAGGGGTTCACTTCCCTTGGCTGGGCAGGCTTTGCCTGTAGCTGCATGAGGGCTACAGACACGGCGTTTTCCGCCACAAAGGGCAGCTTCCCAGTGAGCATCTCATACAGCACTACGCCCAGGGAATAGATATCCGCCTTATCGGTAATATAGTCCCCCCTGGCCTGCTCCGGGGCGATATAGTGTACAGAGCCGATGGCCTTGTCGGTCATGGTCTGGGTTTCGCTTTGGGAAAAACGGGCAATGCCGAAGTCTGCCACCTTGATGGTGCCGTCCTGAAGCAGCATAATGTTCTGGGGCTTAATGTCCCGGTGGATGATGCCCTTCCCATGGGCGTGCTCCAGGGCCAGAAGGATCTGGGTGGTGAAATGCAGAACCTCCTGCCAGCGGATGGTGCCCTCCTGCTCGATATATTCCTTCAGAGAGATGCCGTCAATATACTCCATGACAATATACTGAAGCCTGTCTCCAAAGCTTACATCGAACACCTCCACAATATTGGGATGGGAAAGCAGGGTGATGGCCTTGGCCTCGTTGCGGAACCGCCGGAGGAAATCGCTGTTGTCGGAAAACTCTTCCTTTAAAATTTTGATGGCCACCCACCGATCCTCTACCCTGTCATAGGCCCGGTATACATAGGCCATCCCGCCCACGCCCAAAAGGTCGTGTATTTCATACTTTCCGTCCAGGCGCTTCCCGATAAATTTGTCCATACTTTTACCAAACCTTTCGAAATTTTGCTGTGGCATACAGCCGCTGCTTCCTGGCGCAGCGCCAAATCAAAGTGCCAAGTGAAAATACGCAGAAGGGGCAAAGCCCTTTGCAAAAGCCCCTTTTCTATATCTATCATACAGCCGCGCCGTTTTAGTCCGCGAAAATCAGCGCTGCTGTAATATTATCAGAACCGCCGCAGTCCAGGGCATACTGGATAAACTGCCGGAGAAGCTCTTGGGAATCGGCGGCATATTTCTCCAGATACGCCTCCATCAAGGCGTCATCCACGTAATTGCTCAAGCCGTCCGAGCAGGCAAGGGCTATGTCCCCGGGGCGGAAGTTACAGAAAGTATAGTCCGGACGGACGGTTTCATGCACGCCCAGCACACGGGTGATAATATTCCGGCGGGGATGGCGGCGGGCCTGCTCTCGGGTTATCTGCCCAAAATTCACCAAATCCTGCACATAGGAGTGATCCTCCGTTATCTGGGTGAGGCCGCACTTGTTGCGTATATAAGCCCGGCTGTCCCCCACATGCACCACGTGGAGAACCCCCCCTGCCGCCGCCATCACCACAGCGGTAGTGCCCATGCCCCGCAGCTCCGGGCGCTCCAGGGAGAGCTTATACACGCCGTCATTTGCCCAGCGCAGGGCGTTTAGAAGCAGGCTTTTCATGCTGCCCCCGCTCAGACCTTCCCGGAAATTTTTCGCCAGGTATTCCTCAATGCGCTCCAAGGCCAGGGCGCTTGCAACGCTGCCGCCATTTGCGCCCCCCATGCCGTCGCAAACCACAGCCCATGCGCCGTCTCCCGGAAGCTGCCCGCCCTTGCAGGCATCCTCATTCGCTTTTCGGACGGCCCCAACGTGGGTGTCATGCACAACCCTCATGCCCAGTCCCTCCTTCATGTTTTCGGCGGAGCTGCCCGCAGGAGGCCTCAATATCCGCCCCCAGCGTGCGCCGCACTGTGGCGGTGACGCCATGTTCCTGCAATACCTCTACAAACCGCCGCTGCCGGCGGATACCGCTTTTTTTATACCCGGTGCCTGTCACGTCGTTGACAGGAATCAGGTTTACATGGGCCAGGATCCCCTTAAGCCTTTGGGCCAGTTCCCTGGCGCACCCATCGCTGTCATTGACCCCGGCTATCATGGCATACTCAAAGGAAATGCGCCGCCCGGTTGTGCGGGCATAATACCGGCAGGCCTTCAGCAGCTCCCCTATAGGCCATTTCCTGTTTACGGGCATTGTACGGGAACGGATTTCATCATTGGGGGCATGGAGGGATACCGACAGGGTCAACTGCAGCTTCCTGTCCGCCAAATCGTATATCCTGTCTGCCAGCCCGCAGGTGGACAGGGAAATGGCCCGCATGGAAAGGTTCATGCCCTCCTTACAGGTGGCAAGCTCCAAAAACCGCAGCACGTTTTCATAGTTATCCAAAGGCTCGCCCATGCCCATTAACACAATATGGGAAACGCGCTCCCCTATGTCTATCGACCCTGACTGCACCTGAGATAATATTTCCCCGGCAGATAAGTTCCGGGAAAACCCGCTTTTTCCCGTAGCACAGAAGCTGCAATTCATTTTACACCCAACCTGGGTAGAAATGCAAATGGAAATTCCGTAATGATAGCGCATGAGGACAGCTTCCACATGTTCCCCGTCAAAAAGACGGAAAAGATATTTAATTGTCCCGTCAATTTGTGAAACCTGCTTGCGGACAATCTCCACACCCCGTACCGCATAGTGTTCCGAAAGCTGCTCCCGCAATTCTTTGGAAAGGTCGGACATCTGGGAGAAGCCTTCTGCGCCCCGGGAAAGCCACCGGAACACCTGCCCGGCCCGAAAGCGGGGCAGGCCCATCTCCTTAAAATCGGCGGAGATTTCCTCCAGGGTCATGGATTTGATATCCTTTTTCTCCTCCATCCGGTTTCATCCCTTCCTTTCAAAGGCGGCGGCAAAGAAGCCGTCGGACCCGCCCCCAAAGGGCAGCAGGGTCAACATGTGCCCCGGTTCCTCCAGAAACCGTTTCAGGCTGGGAAGGCGGATGGGGCTGGGGGCAAACTCCGAGTGGGCCTGGAGAAACTTTTCCGCCACAGCGCTGTTTTCCGCCGGGTTCAGGGTACAGGTGGAATATACCAGCCGCCCTCCAGGCTTGACGGCCCCGGCCGCGTTTTCCAGGATGGAAAGCTGCAGGGCGGGAAGCTCCTTGATGGAGGGCAAAGGCTTATAGCGTATTTCAGGCTTGCGGCGTATCACCCCAAAGCCAGAGCAGGGCACGTCGCACAGCACCCTATCAAACTGGGGAAAGCCTGCAAAGCCTTTCTGTGCGTCATGCACCTGGGCCGTAACATTCCCCAGGCCCAGCCGTCCGGCGCCCTTCGCGATAAGCCCCACCCGGCCTTTGTATATGTCCAGGGCGTACACCTGCCCCATGCCCTCCATCTGCTGGGCGATGGTAAAGGTTTTCCCCCCTGGGGCCGCGCAGCAGTCGCACACCGTTTCCCCGGGCTGGGGATCCAGCAGCCGAACCACCCATTGGGCGGAAAGATCCTGCACATGGAACTTCCCTGCCCCAAAGGCCGGCAGAGCCGCAGGGGATCCGCAGTTTTCCAACAGCGCCGCTCCCGGCAGGCCTTCCACACTGGAGCAGGATATCCCTGCCTGCCCCAGCTCTGCCCGGAAAGCTTCCTCCGTGGTTTTCAGCAAATTTACCCGCACATAAAGGGCCGCCTTCTTTTCAAAGGCTTCCAGCAGCCTTTGGGTGGTTTCCCTGCCATACGCGCCCATCCACAGGCGGATTAAAGGCTCCGGCATAGAATAACGCACTGTCCAGGCCCGGGGAGAATCCCCGGCAGGCAGGGCGAGGAAATCCCGCTTGCGCAGAAGCCCTCGCAAAACACCGTTTACAAAGCCTGCTGCTCTTTCCCTGCCAGTTTCCTTTAACACCTCTACTGTTTCATTTACAGCCGCACTGTCCGGCACCCTGTCCAGGAAAAGGATTTGATAGGCCCCGCAGCGTAATGCTTCCAGGGCGGCCCGCTCCGGCTTTTTCTTCGGATCCCGCAGGCACTGGAACAGGTAGTAATCTAAGGTCAGGCGCTTTTCCAGCACCCCATAAAAGATGGCGGAAGCCAAAGCGCCGTCCCGCTGGGAAAGCCTTTGCCCCCGCAAAAGCTTATCCAGCACCAGGTTGGAATATCCGCTGTTTTCCTCCACTAAAAGCAGCGCTTCCAGCGCCGCCCGCCGTCCTGGGTTTGCCATGGCCCGCCCTCCTTTTCCTGCATTACATAAATTTTGCCCCAGCCTGCAGGGGGTGCCCCAGCAGATAGCTTTTCCCGGACATGCGCTTGCCCTCCGGGGTTTGCAGCTCCGTAATCCTCAGGGCCTTTTCCCCGCAGCACGCCAACAGCTCACCCTCTTCGCAGCGGGCCTCTCCCGGCGCGCCGGATGCTTCCGCCACCTGGGAGCCTAGCAGCTTCAAGCGCCTGCCCTCCAGCATGGCGGAGGTACAGGGCCAAGGGTTCAGGCCCCGGATGAGGTTGTGGATTTCTTCTGCCGGGCGGGACCAGTCTATCTGGGACAGCTCCTTTTGCAGCATGGGAGCCAGGGTGGCCTCCTCATGGTTTTGGGGGACAGGCCGCAGTTCCCCCTTTTCAAGCCCTGCAAGGGTTTCTCCCAGAAGCTGTGCGCCCATGTCCTTTAGGCGGTCGAAAAGCTGCCCGGCAGTTTCCTCCAGGCCAATGGCCGTCTCCCGGCTCAGGAGCATGTCCCCTGTGTCCACCCCGGCACCCATGAACATGGTGGTTACGCCGGTTGTCTGTTCCCCGTTTATTACGGCCCACTGGATGGGCGCGGCCCCCCGGTATTTAGGCAGCAGGGATCCGTGGACGTTGATGCAGCCTAAAGGCGGGATGTCCAGCACTGCCTGGGGCAGGATTTTCCCATAGGCCACCACCACAATGGCCTCCGGGGCCAGAGCGCGGATTTGCGCCTGCACTTCTTCCTTGCGCAGTGTGGCAGGCTGATACACTGGCAGGCTGTGCCGGAGGGCCAGCTCCTTCACAGGAGGAGGGGCCAGCTTATGGCCCCGGCCTTTGGGCTTGTCAGGCTGGGTGAACACAGCGCAGACCTCATCCTGCCTGTCTAAAAGCGCCTGCAGGGAGGGTACGGCAAAATCCGGCGTACCCATAAAAATAATCCGCATTTTCATCGCCATACGATAGGAAAGGCTTTTTCATGCAGCCTCCGGAAAGCCCTTGTTCCAGCCTTCCCTATCGCCCTTTCTCACTAAAAATTTTGTTCAGGTGTAATCCCCAGATTCCAGTTCCTCCTGGCTTAACATCCGCTCTGCCTTCTGGAGGAAAACCACGCCCTGGAGATGATCTATCTCGTGGCAGATGCACCGGGCCGTAAGCTCTTCCCCGGCAGTCTCGAACCAGTTGCCGTTCCTGTCCTGGGCGCGAACCTTCACCCGCATGGGCCGGTTTACCAGCGCCCATTGGTCAGGGAAAGAAAGACAGCCCTCAGCCCCGGACTGCTCCCCCTGCTGAGAGAGGATCTCCGGGTTGATAAGCTCCAAAGGCTCCTCGCCCTCCACCGCGTCTATAATGCAGATTTGACGCAGGATTCCTACCTGGGGCGCGGCAAGCCCTGCCCCCTGGGCGGCCTGCAGGGTTTCCTTCATGTCGTCTATAATCTGGTGCAGGCGGGCGTCGAATTTCTCCACCCGTCTGCAGGGTTTTGTGAGGATTTCATCTTCTTCGGTCACGATATTCCGTATTGCCATGAGTTTTCGTCCTTTCTGTTGATTCCGCTTCCCTCCTCCATTTACAGGACGCGGTTTGGATCCGGATCCGGATAGGCGGTAACCGTCCGGAATTCCCGCAGGGCCGCAAAGCCTGTCAGGCTGCGGGAAACAAGTTCCCGCAGGGGCGGAGCTGCGCGGCACTTGATAATCAGCTTATAGCGGTATTTTCCCCCCACCTTTGCCACTGCCGCCGGGGAAGGCCGCAGCACCCGCAGGGGCAGGCTTGGATATTCAGCGGCGGCAAGGCCTGTAAACAGGGAAAGAAACTGTTCCGCCCCAGCCTTTACCACAGATTCCCGCTCCCCCACAAAGCCGATTACCAAGAGATCTACAAAAGGGGGATATAATAGGGCCTTGCGGTACAGCAGCTCCCGCTTGAGAAAGCCGAAATAATCCTGTTCCTTTGCAAGGTGGAGCACCGGGTTTTCCGGCATCCAGGTCTGTATCACTGCCTTGCCGGGATATTTCCCCCGGCCTGCCCGGCCCACCACCTGGGTGAGCAGATCGAAGGTGCGCTCATTGCTGCGGAAATCGTCGCTATAAAGGGACTGATCGGCGGAGAGCACTCCCACCAATGTGACGTTTTCAAAGTCAAGGCCTTTTGCCACCATTTGGGTGCCCACCATCACCTGATAGTCTCCCCGGGCGAACTCCTCCAGCCGGCGCTCCAGGGAATACCGGGCGGCTACTGCGTCGGTGTCCAGCCGGAGCACCTTGGCTTCCGGCAGCAGGCCCTGAAGCTGTTCCTCCGCCCGCTGGGTGCCCAGCCCCCGGTATTGCAGGTTCTCCTTCCCGCAGGCTGGGCAGGCTTTGGGCATGGGGATGGAATAGCCGCAGTAATGGCACATCAGGCGGCGGTTGGCGCTGTGGAAGGTCATGGAAATGCTGCAATGGGGGCAGCGTATGACCTCCCTGCAGGAGGGGCAGGAGACAAAGGTATGATATCCCCGGCGGTTTAACAGCACAATGGACTGCCTGCCCGCCTGGAAATTTTCCTGCAAGGCCCGGGCCAGGGTTGGCCCGATGGCGGCGTCCTCCCCGGGCAGGGCCTCCTCGTTCATGTCCACCAGCTCCACCTCTGGAATCTGCGCCGGGCCAAAGCGCCCCTCTAATTGAAAGAAGCTGTATTTTTTCTGTTTTGCCAGAAAGCAGGCTTCCACTGAAGGGGTGGCGGAGGCCAGCAGGCACAGCCCCCGGTTTTGCAGGCAGCGGAACCGGGCCACCTCCCGGGCGTCAAACCGGGGGGATGCTTCCGACTTATAGGCAGGCTCCTGCTCCTCATCTATAACAACAAGCCCTAAGTCCTGCACCGGGGCGAACACAGCCGACCGGGTGCCCACCACCACAGAAGCTTCGCCCCGGCGGATGCGCTTCCACTCATCCATGCGCTCTCCCAGGGAAAGCCCGCTGTGCAGCACCGCCACCTGATCTCCAAAGGCACTGTGGAACTGGCGCAGGGCCTGGGCTGTCAGGGAGATTTCCGGCACCAGCACGATAACCCCCCGCCCCTGCTTCCGCACATGGCGGATAAGCTGGAGATAAACAGAGGTTTTCCCGCTGCCTGTAACGCCATACAGCAGGGCGCAGGGCTGAAAAGCCTCCTGCCTGCCTGCTTGCTCATAGGCCTTTATGAGGCCTTCCAACGCCTGCTGCTGGCTGGGGGAAAGGCAGGCCTCCCCCGCCTCCTGCCGGATGTCCCTGGAAAAGGCGGGGCGGCGGTACACCTCGTATTCAAACAGCTCTGCCGCACCTTTTTCTGCCAAGGCCCGCACCACCCCGGGGGACGCGCCTGTAAAATAGCACAGCTCCTTTTCAGAAGCTTCCCCTACATCTGTCAGCGTGTCATACACATCCCGCTGCCGGGGTGTCAGCTTTCCCTGAAAGCCAGGGTTTGCCCGCACCATTTTGGCAAGGCTGTCCTTCATGCGGCTGGCGGCCGTGTTCACTTTGCACACAGCTTCCCGGGCCAGGAGGGCCTGAAAATCCGGGCAGTCCTCTGTAATCCCCAGCTCTTTTGAGAGCTTTTCAAAGGGTACTGCCCGACCCGCCTTCTGCAGGGCCATAAGGATCTGCCAGCTTAAAGGGGAATAGCCCTCCCGGTCGAAATCCTTAAAGCCGGGAGCCAGCAGGAAGCTGTTCCGCACCCGCATCTGCAGCCCTGCCGGAATCATCAGCTTCACAGCCTCAAACAAAGTGCAGTAGGTGTGCCCCTGAAGCCATCTGGCAAGGTTCAGCAGTTCCTCTGAAAGCAGCGGCTCCCTGTCCAGCACCCGGCTTATTTCCTTCAGGCCAGGGGCCTCCTCCCCGTCCAGGGCGAAGATAACCCCCACCCTCTCCCGGCTACCCTGCCCAAAGGGCACCAGCACCCGCGTTCCTGGGAGGACCTGCTCCCGCAGGCTTTCCGGCAGGGAATAGGTGAACAGCCTGTCAAAGTGGTAGGCTGTTTTTTCCACCGCCACCTGGGCAAGGCTGCTCATTCTTCAAAGCTTTCCGGCTCAATAATATGGTATTTGTCCTGCACAAAGTCCTGCACCGCCAGGTCTACCGGCTTATCCGCCAGCATAGCGCCTTCCCGGTCGGCCTTTTCGGCAATTTCCCTGGCACGCTTTGCCACAGCAATCACCAGGGAATAGGCGCTGGTGTGGGGGGTTGTGATAATGTTTGCACTGGGTTTAAGCATTTGGATACACCCTTTCTATACAATCTCTGTTTCTCGCATATCTTCTCTTTTCCGCCCGCAGGATGGCCTGCACGTCTGCCACAGCGTCCTCCAGCCGGTCGTTGTACACAATATAGTCATACTCCCTGGCGCAGGGGATTTCCCTCTTTGCCGCCTCCAGCCGGCTTTGCACCACCTTATCCGCTTCGGTGCCGCGGCCCCGCAGGCGCTTTTCCAGCACCTCCATGGAAGGGGGCAGGATAAAGATGGAAACGCAGTCCGGGCAGAGCTTTTTAATCTGCGCCCCGCCCTGCACCTCAATTTCCAGCACTACGTCCCGGCCTTCCGTAAGCCAAGCCTCTACCGGGGCCTTGGGGGTGCCGTAATAGTTGCCCACATACTGGGCATACTCCAGCATTTCCCCTGCGCCAATCATTTTCTCAAAGTCCTCTTTGGTGGTGAAATAATACTGTTCCCCATGCACCTCCCCGGGCCTGGGTGCCCGGGTGGTGGCGGAAACAGACAGCCGCAGGTTTTCATCCTGGGCAAAAAGCTCTTTCAGCACTGTGCCCTTCCCGCCGCCTGACGGGGCGGAAATTACCAGCAGCAGCCCTCTCTCCTTACCTTCCATGCTTGCTCCTTTCTCCATGACAGCAGGGCTTTGTCCCTATGCTTCCTCCTCAGCGGCAGGCCCTTCCTCTTTGCCGTTAAAACGGCTGGAAATAGTTTCCGGCAGCAGCGCGGACAGCACCAGGCTGCCGCTGTCCATCACCAAAACGGCCTTGGTGCGCCTGCCGAAGGTGGCGTCTACAGCCACACCCTTTTCCTTTGCCTCCTGCACCATCCTTTTAATGGGGGCAGATTCCGGGCTGACCACCGCCACCACCCGCTGGGCGGAAACCATGTTGCCAAAACCAATATTGATAAGCTTCATGCCTTTCCTCCCCGCTACTCCACGTTCTGCACCTGTTCCCGGATTTTCTCAATTTCCGACTTAATGTCCACCACCAGATGGGCAATCTCCGGGTTCAGGGATTTAGAGCCTATGGTGTTTACCTCCCGGTTCATTTCCTGCACCAGAAAGTCAATTTTCCTGCCTGTAGGGCCGCCCGCCTCCAGCAGCCCCCGAAGCTGCCCGAAGTGGCTGCGCAGGCGCACTGTCTCCTCGTCTATGGCCACCTTGTCCGCAAACACAGCCACCTCCGTCAGCACCCGCTGCTCGTCCAGGCGGCTGTCCCCGATAAGCTCTGTAATCCGGGCCTGCAGCCGCTCCTGATACTGCCGCACTGTCTCCGGGGTGCGGGACTCAATCTCCTGCACCAGCGAGAGAATCGCCTCCGCCTTTTCCTTAATATCCTTCTCCAGCCGCCTGCCCTCTGTCTCCCGCATCTGCAAAAGGGACGCCACCGCAGGCTCTGCCACCTCCTGCACAGCCTGCCATAAAGCTTCCTCATCCTCCGGCGCCTTGCGCACAGAAAAAATATCCGCATACCGGGTTAAAAGAGGCAAATCTACCTCTCCCGGCAGGCCATAGCGCTCTTTAACCTCCCGCAGAGCGTTTACGTAAGCCCCTGCCAAGGCATGGTTCACCTCCACCTGGGTGCCGGCGCTTTCCAGGTTTTCCACTTGCAGGAACACGTCTATTTTGCCCCGGGCCATTCTTTCCTGCAGATAGGCTTTCAGACGCTCCTCCAAAAACAGACAGCCCCGGGTTATGCGGGCGTTGCACTCGAAATATTTGTGGTTCACGCTTTTCACCTCGAACACAATGTGCCGCCCGTTTACTGTGCCCTCGCCGCGCCCGTATCCTGTCATACTTTTCAGCATACTAAAAACCATCCCTGTCCCAACATCCCTGCCCGCGTCCCGTGGCCTGGGATGTATATTTTATCTTGCTTGGGAGAAAATATCCCACTCTAAGAAATTTTACCATTTCTCCCTGTGCAATGCAACTGCTTTTCCTTTATTTCATAGATTCTTCATAAAAACTGCGGCTTCCATACAGGCAGCCGCAGGCGTTTAGACGGGGAAATACCTCTTATTCGTATTTTACAATCAAACTCATAGGCCCGAAAGAGTGGGCATCATCGGTTTCAAAGCCCCTGGCCTGAAAGAAGCCGAAGAAATCCGGGAAGGCTGTTTCAATTTTCCCTGCCCCAAAGGTTTCCCCGTAAGAGGCCGCAGAGCGCATAAGGGTGTCCAGAATGAAGATCTGTTCCCCCTGGGGCTTCTGGCTGCTGTCCCAGCCTGCCGCTTCCAGTTTTAAAATCCGCAGGGTGTCTTCCCAAAGCTCCACTGCCGCATGGCCTAAAGGCTCCCCCTTGTCTTTCATCAGCAGTACGCGGGCTTCCCCGCCGGACAGGGGCAGCCTCTCTAAAAGGGAGCGCTCCTTTTCCCTGTCCTCCATAGGCAGAATCTCTATCATTTCCGTTTTCCTCCCTTTTTCGCTTCCGCTATAATGCCCCGCACTTCCTCATGGGTCAGTTCCCGGTATTTCCCCTGAGGAAGCATTCCCAGCCGCACAGGACCCATGGCAATGCGCTTAAGCCTTGCCACCTCCAGCCCCAAGGCTTCGCACATCCGGCGTATTTCCCGGTTGCGCCCTTCGTACAGCACAATTTCCACCACAGCCCGGCCCCGCTGCTCCTCCAGCACCCGCACCTTTGCCGGAGCCGTCATTTTTCCGTCCAGCTCAATGCCTGTGCTCAGGCGGTTTAGCTGTTCCTCCGTCACGCCGGGGCGCAGGGTGACCCGGTAGGTTTTCGCCACGTGGCCGCTGGGATGGGCGCAGAGATTGGCGAATTCCCCGTCATTGGTCAGCAGCAGAAGGCCTTCCGAGTCCTTGTCCAGCCTGCCCACCGGGTACACCCGGCAGCCTGCGTCCGCCACAAGCTGTGCCACGCACCTGCGCCCCCGTTCGTCCGCCATGGTGGTGACAAAGCCCCGGGGTTTGTGCAGCGCCAGATACACGCGGCCTTCCCCTTCCCGGGGAAGCCGCTGGCCATCCACTGCGATGATGTCTTTCCCCGGAACGGCCCCGTCCCCCAGCTTTACAGGCCTGCCGTTTACCTGTACCCGGCCTGCCTGTATCATTTCCTCTGCTTTCCGCCTGGAACACACGCCCCGCTGGGCCAAAAGCTTCTGCACCCTTATTTTTTCCGCCATTTTCCATATCCGCAGCCAGAGCCTCTCTCCGCTCCCATGCCGCCCTTTCCTTTATTTTTTACAGTGCCTTATGCCCATTCCCAGTGGAAAAGCCGCTGCCAGAAGCCGGGTTCTTTCTTTTCCGCTGCCGGGACGCTTTCCGCCGCCACAACAGGCAGGCTGTAAATTTCCTTTCCACCTACAAAATACTGCACCTGCCCCACCTTGTCCCCAGCGCGCACCGGGGCATAGAGGAATTTCGGCAACAGCACCCGGCGCTCAATCCGTTCCGCGTCCACAGCCGGCAGGGAGCGTATTTCCCCGGCAGCGCCCTGCACCTGGACGCTGTCAAGGCTTCCCCCTGCCAAAGGCACCTGGGCCGTCACCTGGGCGCCGTCAAAGGCTACGCTTTGCATCATGGAAAAGCCATAGTCCAAAAGGGCTGTATGGTCATCCCAGTCATCCGGAGCGTTCAGGGTAACGGCAATTAAGGTGGCGCCCTCCCGCCGGGCAGCGGACACAAGGCACCGGCCCGCCTTTTTGGTAAAGCCGGTTTTCACGCCAATGCAGCCCTCATAAAGCTGCAAAAGCTTATTGTGGTTGGTGTAGGAAACCGTCCCCGCCGGATCTAAAAACTCCACCTGCCGGGTAAAGCACTTGACGATATCCTCAAAATCCTGGTTTTCCAGGGCAGTCTTTGTAAGCAGGGCCATGTCGTAGGCTGTGGAAAAATGGGCCTCGTCGTCCAGCCCCGAAGGGGTAACAAAATGGGTATCCTTCATGCCGATTTCCACGGCCCGCTCATTCATAAGCGCCCCGAAGCCCTCCTGGGAGCCTGAAAGGAACAGGGCGCAGGCATTGGCTGCGTCATTGCCGGAGGCCAGCATCATCCCCGCCGTAAGCTCGGAAAGACGCAGGCGGTTCCCCGCCTGCAGGCCCATGGAGGAGCCTTCCACTGCCACCATTTCCTCGGTAATATCCACCACCGGATCCCCCGCCCGGGCCGACTCCTCTAAAGCCAGCAGCGCCGTCATAATCTTTGTGGTGCTGGCCATGGCATGGCGCTCATAGGCGTTTTTTTCATAGAGCACCGTTCCCGTTTCCCCGGAAATCAGCACCGCGCATTCCGCGGAAACCCCTGGCTCCGCCCCCTGGGCAAGGCTTGGAAACGCCCACAGAAGCCCTGCTGCCAGCAGGGCTGCAAAGCACTGCCTGCCCCGTTTGGTAAAACTGTTCACATCACATCACCCCGTCTGCTTTTTCCATACAGCCTATGCAGACGGGCCTTGTTCTATGCAGTCAAGCCTGCTCCTCCGGCTCTCCGGAAGCTTTCCCTGCCGGGGCAGGGGTTTCCTCCGCGCTTGCAGCTTCTTCCTCTTTCTTTTTGAACAGGGAGGTAAGCTGGTCGATCACCTGGGGCACCTTTTCCAGCGCCCTGTCCACAGGGCTGAAATAAGGTTCGATTTGCAGCACCCGCACATTCCCGTTGGAGATGGACAAAAAAGCCACCGGGCTTACGGTTATCCCCGCGCCGCCGCCCCCGGCAAAAAGCCCTGCGCCGGGCTGGGCCTTGGAGGGCAGATCGGAGCCGCCGGAAGCGAAGCCGTAGCTAATGCGGGAGATAGGGATAATCACTGTGCCGTCCGGGGTGGTGACGGGCTTGCCAATCACCGTGTCCGCGTCCACCATTTCCTTGATTTTGTCCATGGTTACGCCCATCAGCCGGTTTACCTGGTTGTCACTCATATGCATACATTCCTTTCAAGTGGTTTTCTTATCAGCTTTTACACTGCGGGGTTTGCTTTTGGATTTAGGCCCTGCCCGCAGCTTGCGCAGCAGGGGAATGGCGCTCCACAAAACCTTCAGAGCCATATGCAGGGCAAAGATGGGCCGCAGGGAAAGGCAGGCGGAAAAGTCCACCCGGTTTTCAGCGGCGCTGTAATCCAGATCCACTGTAACGCCTTTCTTTTTGCAGGGCATCAGGGAAAACAGCAGGCCGCAGGCCCCGTAAACCCCGGCGCTTAGCTGCCCGTAGCGCACAGCGGCGTCTGCCGCGTCATAAGACCCGGCAAGGCACAGGTACAAATCAAACTGCCTGAGCTTCAGATGGGAAAGAAGCCTGCCTGTGGCCCGGGACGCCGCCCCGATGAAATCTGCCAGGGCCTGCAAAAACCCCCAGAAGCCCTCCCGCTTCAGGGCCTGCTTCAGCCTGCCCGGGCCTTCCTTTTTTGCAGGGGGCGTTTTTTCTTCCTCCTGCGGCTTTTCCGTTTCCTCCTCCCCCTCCAGGGGGATGGGGATACGCAGCGGCCCATACCCTATCACCAGCAGGAAGGCTTCCCGGAAGGCCAGCTCCACCCGCACCGGGATAAGCAGCAGCAAAAGCAGCACCAGCAGGATACTCCCTAGGATATAAAGCGCCAGCAAGTGACTCCCCCCTTCCCATTCAGATCTTACAGCGATAGCTGCACCGGATCAGGCTCCTCCTCAGCTTCCTCCTGTTCCTCCCCGCTGCCGGGCGGGGGCAGCTCGTCTATGGAGGAAAGCTGGAAGCACCGCAAAAAATTTTCCGTGGTGCCGTACAGCAGGGGCCTGCCGGGAAGCTCCAGCCTTCCCCGCTCCTCCAAAAGCCCTTTTTGCACCAGACTTCCCAGCACACCGGAGCAGTCCACCCCCCGCACCTGCTCCACAAAGGCTTTCGTCACAGGCTGGTTGTAGGCCACCACTGCCAGCACCTCCAGGGCGGCCTGGGAAAGGGGCGTGTTCCGCTTTAAGTCCAGCACCCCCCGCACCGGCTCGATAAAAGCCGGGTTGGTGGTAAACTGGGCGCTGTCCCCTAAAAACAGCAGGTGTATGCCGCTTTCCGGGGTATTATATTTTTTCTGCATCTGCTGCACAGCCTCTTCCACTACATAGGTGCGCACCCCTAGCACCTGGGCAATGCGCTCCAGGGCCACAGCTTCGCCCCCCGCAAAGAGGATGGCCTCAATTTTTCCAAATAATTCCGTTTCCTTCAGCTTTCTTCCCCTCCCTGCCTTTTCTCCCGCAAAAGCCGTACGGGGCTGTCCTCCCTGTCCCCTTCAATGCGGATGCGCCGGCTTTTCACCAGCTCCAGCACCGCCAAAAACAGGGCCACCCGCTCGCTTCTGTCCCTCTTCCCGGCAAAAAGCCCCTGGAAGGTAACGTGCTGCCCCTTCCACAGGCGACGCAGGATGAACACAGCCTGGCTTGCCACTGACACAATCTTCCGGGAAACCAGCGCCGAAAAGCTTTCAGGCTTAGGGGGCAGCAGGCTCCTGCCTTTGCCCCAGGCCGCCTGCAAAGCCTGCAGCAGTTCCCGGGGCTGGTGGATTCGTTTATAAAGGTTGTCTGCCGGAAGGGGCATGGGGGCGCGCACCAGGCTGTCAAAGCTGGCCTGTTCCCCCAGCCGCTGGGCCGCAGCCTTGCACTGCTGGTATTCCAGCAACTGTCCCGTAAGTTCCAGGCGGGGATCCTCCTCTTCTTCCCGCTTGGGCAGCAGGGAGACGGTTTTGATATGCACCAGCCTTGCCGCCATCTCTAAAAACTCGCTGGCAATATCCAGGTTTTCCTCCCGCATCAGCTCAATCTGCTCCATATACTGCTCCAGAAGCTCGGCGATGGGGATATCGTAAATATCTATTTTGTTTTTGGAGATAAGGGCCAGGAGCAAATCCAGGGGGCCTTCAAACACCTCCAGCTTATATTGCAGCTTGTCCATTTTACTTGCCATCCAGGGTACAGGATACGCGCGAAAAAGAGTGAAATACCTGCTTTTCGTACCCGGCACCGTTCCTTTTTTCCTTAATTTTTCACGTTACAGGCCAAAAAGCCCAAAGGGCAGCCCCGCAACGCGGAATATCACATTGGCTACCGCCTGCTGGGCCATGGAAAAAGGCCCGGAAAGCTTGCCGGATACCAGCAGGATCATAAGGATGAAAGAAAGGGCCTGCTGGTTCTTATAAAAAGCGGCAAGGGCGCGATCGCTTAAAAACATGCCCACAATGCGGGAGCCGTCTAAAGGCGGGACAGGCACCAGGTTAAAGACCGCCAGGGAGATATTTACCACCACGTAGTAATAGAGGACTTGGAAAATAAAATACGTGGCGGCGTTAAACCCATGGCGGGCAGACCCCGCCGCCATGCCTGTGGCAAGGAAAGCCCCTAAAAGCGCTGCCAGCAGGTTGGAAAGAGGGCCTGCCAGGGCTGTAAGGGCCATGCCTCTTTTGGGGGTTTTGAAATACCGGGGGTTTACGGGAACGGGCTTGGCCCAGCCAAAGCCTACCAGCAGGATGGCCAAGGCCCCTAAAGGATCCAGGCTTTTAAAAGGGTTCAGGGTAAGCCGCCCCGCGTTTTTCGCTGTGGGATCCCCCAGCTTGCAAGCCACCCAGCCATGGGCGAACTCGTGCAGGGGCAGCACGCACAGCACCACAAACCCTACGGAAAGCACCTGGGCCAGAGCCTGCCCCCAGTCCACGCCCCGGCCGTCGGAAAGGCTTTGTATCACATTTATCAGCATTCTGCAGTTCTCCTTTTTCTCTTTGCAGGATTTTCCTGCCCCTCTATTATAATACGGTTTTGAAAAAGCCGCAAGGGGAGAATCACAGGGAATGCCTGTTCCAAAGAATTTAGGCATTCCCTTTATCGCATATTTTCCTCTCTAAACGCAAAAGGCTTGACAAAAAATGGCAGGCATGTTATCGTTTTTATTGATAAAACAAGTATATCATAATGAGGAAAGGGCTCTTTCCTCATTTAGTGGGATATCCCACTAAAAAATTTTTTCGAGGTGAGAGAGCTATGCAGGAAAAAAAGGCCTATCTTGAATGTATGCGGATACTTGCCTGCTTCCTGGTGTTTGTCAACCACACCAACAGTTCCATTTTCCTGGACACCTCCCCTTCCCCCACCTGGTTCCTTTCCGTAGCGTATTTCTTTGCCAGCAAGACGGCAGTTCCCCTGTTCCTGCTGGTTTCCGGCGCTTTGCTGCTGGAAAAAAGCGACACTCCGGAAAAATCCGCGCAAAGGCTTCTGCGCACAGGGCTGGTGCTTTTTGTTTTCTCCACAGGATACTATTTCTTTTATGCCTGGCGCAAGGGCACTCCCCTGGGCCTGCGGGACTTTCTGGGAAAACTGCTGCATGGCAATATCACCAACGCCTTTTGGTATCTGTATCTTTACCTTGCCATTCTTTGCACACTGCCGGCTTTGCAGTGTATGGCAAAAGCACTGGACAGGCGCGTCCTGCAATGGATCCTGGTTTTGTCTGTAGGGGTGTTGGGTGCTGTGCCTGTAGCACAGATCTTCCTTCCGGAGTTTTATCTCTCTCCCCGCTTCTCTCAAGGGCTGTTCAGCCCGTTTTTGGGCATGGTGCTGTGGGGCTATGCCATAGAGCGGTATATGCCTGTTACAAAGGCCAGGGCAGGCATTGCCGGAGCCTTGTTTTTGCTGCTCACTGCCCTGCAAACAATTGCCACCTATAAGCTCTTTCAACAAAACCCCCAAAACTATCTGGTTTTGGACAACGCAACCTACCTGCCCATTTCCGCCTCGGCAGCTTGCCTGTATATCATCATAAAATACGCATACACCCAGTTTCCCCTGCCGGAAAAAGTACAAAAAAGCGTTTGGGGCCTTGGCAGGCTCACCTTCGGCTGCTATCTGCTGGGAGACGCCGCTATAAACCTGACAAAGCCCCTTTTTACCTTTCTCAAAAAATACTTGCACCCCCTGCCCGCCGTATTCCTCTGGGAACTGGTATTGTTTGCTTCCTGCGCCGCAGTGGTGTTCCTGTGGAAATGGTGCTGGGCGCAAAGGCGCACAAAGCGCGCGCTGGGAGGCAGAAAGAAGGCCCCGTAAAAGCATGGGGCCTTCTTTCTATGTCTAAAACGCAAGGTTATGGGAATTACTCCGCCTGCCTGAGATACTCCAGAATCTCCGCCGCGTTGGTGTCCGGCTTCACCTTGGGCATCACTTTTTCAATGTTGCCATTTTCGTCAATGACAAAGGTGGAGCGCACCACGCCCATGCTCACCTTGCCATAGTTTTTCTTCTCCTGCCACACGCCATAGGCCTGGATGGCGGCAAGCTCCGGGTCAGAGAGCAGGATAAAGGGCAAGTCATTTTTCGCGGCAAACTTCTGGTGGGATGCCACAGAGTCCTTGCTGATGCCAATGACCACAGCGTTCATTTTTTGAAAGTCCTCATAAGCCGCCCCAAAGGCACAGGCCTGACGGGTGCAGCCGGGAGTGTTGTCCCGGGGATAAAAATACAGCACTACCTTTTGGCCCGCAAAACCGGACAGGGAAACCATATTGCCGTCCTTATCGGGCAGCGTAAATTCCGGGGCTTTCATTCCAGTTTCCAGCATTTCAGCGTCCTCCTTCAATAAACACAAATTGATTTTCTGTTGATAATCCTGCCTCAAAGCGATATCCCAAGTCGGAAAAGGCCTGAAGTTGTTCCCGCTTTTCTATGCGGTTTTCTGCCAGCCACCGCACCATCTGCCCCCGGGCCATTTTACATCTGGTGCCCTTTTCCAAAACTTTTCCATCCTTCCGCTGGCCGAACACACAGGTGAGCACATCCACCGCGGAAGGCAGATGGGGCAGCACAGCCCGGCTGTACTCCTTTGAAGCCAGGTTCACTATAAAATCCGTCTCCGCCGCCAGCGCTTCCGCCAGCCTGCCGCCCCAAAAGGCATAGAGGTTCCTGAACCCCTCCAACGGCAGCCTGGCCTGCATTTCCAGCCGATACGGCGTTACACCGTCAAAAGGGCGCAGAACGCCGTAAAATCCGGATAAAATCCGCACATGCTCCTGCAAATATGCCAGTTGTTCTGCTTCCATCACGCCAGGGGCCATATATTGGTACTGGATGCCTTCATAAGACAAAACCGCAGGGGTAAGCCCCTGCCGCAAATCCATATGGCGCAGGCGCCCCACATTTAATTTGGCAATGGCATCATTGCACTTCCAAAGCTTTTGCAGTTCCCCGGGAGGCATAGCCCGCATCGCCTTTAAAATCTGCCCGGCCTGGGGCAGGAACCGGGGCAGGCCCGACACAGGGAAGCTGTCTGTGTCCATGTTCATCTTCTTTGCGGGGGAAATGATTACGCGCATAGGGATCACCTGCTTTCTCCATTCCCTGTCCGTCCCCTGCCGCAGAAAAGGCCTGGTTGTCCGCCAGGCCCCTTTTCCGTTCTTATTTCTCTGCCAGCCCTTCCAGGGTACGCCCGTCCTAAAGTTTCTTCGTTTATTTACTTTTGGACAACAGCGGAAAAAATATAACCGTTGCCGCCATCGCCTATCAAATACGTTATGCCATTAACAGTCTTGTTAAACCCGCCGCCAGAGATTCCCTGCGCCGCCATGGTTCTGGCTTCATCCTCTGAAAGGGATGGATCAAGCGTCCGGATAAAAGCAATAGACCCTGCAACGATCCCGGCTGCCCCAGTGGGGTTATTGTGCCCGACTATGATAGAAGCCTCCACAACCTTCCCTTTTTCCGCATTCAGATTCACTATACAGCCCCAGGGATCCTCTTTATCAAAAGATGGTTTATGGATAATATAATATTGTGTGGATCCGTCCTGGGTTTTCATCCCCATTTCCTTGTCCGTCACAATTTCAAAATCCGTTTCCAGCAGCTTTTGCGCCTTGCCAATAAACTTTGCTTCAGTATTGCCGCCCCCGGAGGTTATCCCGGCAATGCCCAGCAGCACAATGATAAGAACCGCCACAACGCCAAAAGCAACCAGTGTCTTTTTACTGAATTTTGCCTTTTTTATAGCAGCGGCGCCTTCCCCTGCCTGGGCGGCGGCATACACCCGCTGGGCCTGCTCTGCCGTTTCCGCCACTGCCTCGCTGACGGCCTGCTGGGCCTCCTGCACAGCGGCTCCGGCGGCAGCTTTAGCCTTTTGGGCGGTTTCACTGTTCAAGGCCTCCTGGGCTTTCTGGGCAGCGGCTCCCGCCACCTCCCTGGCCTTTTCCTTAGCTTTCTGGGCCGCTTCGCTGCTCCAGGCCTCCTGGGCTTTCTGGGCAGCGCTTTCCGCCATCTCCCTTGCCTTTTCTTTCGCCTTCTGGGCTGTCTCGCTGCCCATAGCCTCTTGGGCCTTTTGGCTCATTTTCGATAAAAAGTCCTGCTTCTCTTCCACAATTCTCCACTCCTGCTTCCGGATAAATTAAGCTTTGGCTTTCCGTTTCCCCAGCCTTATTTCTCCACCAATTCCTTTAGGGTGGTGGCAAGGCCAGCCAGCCCCTGGACATTGGAGGGGATGATGATTTTGGTTGCTTTGCCGTCCGCCGCCTTGCCGAAAGCTTCCAGGCTCTTGAGGGCAATCACCTGCTCGCTGGGGGCGGCTTCATTCATCAGCTTGATGGCGTCTGCCAAAGCGCGCTGCACGGAAAGAATGGCCTCGGCCTCGCCTTGGGCCTCCCGGATTTTTGTCTCCTTCACAGCTTCGGCCCGCAGCACGGCAGACTCCTTCTGTCCCTCCGCAATGAGGATGGCGCTGCGCTTCTCGCCCTCCGCGTCCAGAATCTTCGCCCGGCGCTCCCGCTCTGCTTTCATCTGCTTCTCCATGGAATCCTGGATTTCCGCAGGCGGGATGATGTTTTTCAGCTCCACCCGGTTGACCTTAATGCCCCAGGCGTCAGTGGCCTCGTCCAGAATTACCCGGATTTTCGAGTTTATCACATCCCGGGAGGTAAGGGTGTGATCCAGCTCCATGTCGCCGATAATGTTGCGCAGGGTGGTAGCGCTCAGATTCTCAATGGCGGACAGGGGGCTTTCCACGCCATAGGCATACAGCTTGGGATCGGTAATCTGGAAATACACCACCGTGTCAATCTGCATGGTGACATTGTCTTTGGTGATAACCGGCTGGGGCGGGAAGTCGATAACCTGCTCCTTCAGGCTCACCTTTTTGGCAACGCGGTCTAAAAAGGGGATTTTAAAGTGCAGGCCCGTCCCCCAGGAAGCGTGAAACGCGCCCAGCCGCTCCACTACATAGGCGTGGGCCTGGGGCACAACTTTGATGTTGGAAATAATGACAGCCAGCACGAAAACAGCCAGCACAATCCAGCCTAAAGAACCAGCGAGCTGTTCCAGATAAATCAAACCTTCCATAAAAATGCTCCTCTCCAAATCGTGTTTATTCCTTGGGGGCAACGATAAGCTTCACGCCCTCAATGCGCTCCACCGTCACCTGCTCCCCAGCAGGGATTTTTTCCTGCGGCCGCGCGCTGCGGGCAGCCCAGCTATTGCCCAGCACAGACACGCGCCCTTGGGCAAGCAGGTTGTCAATGTCTTCGGTGACAACCCCCTGGGCGCCCAGCACCCGGTCGGCATTGGTGCCCACAGGCTCCGGCTTTTGCAGGCGCTTTGCCAAAGGCCGGGTGAAAACCAGCGCCAGGCAGGACAGTGCCAAAAACAGCGCTATTTGCAGCCACACAGCCCCTCCTGCCAACGCGCAGATAAGGGCAGCCAGGCCCCCGGGCACGAACCAAATGGATACCAGCGCCGGCACAGCAGCCTCCACCACTGCCGCCACGATGGTTATCCCAAGCCATATACCTGTCATCATACCGAACCCCCTTCTTTTGCGGCAAAAATTTTTCAGTTAAATTATACAACAGTTTTAGGGGAATTGCAAGCCTTGCCGCTTGTACATCCGAATATTCTATGATATAATAACCGCAAAGCGGTTATTATATTTGATTAAAATTGCCCCGCCCGGTTCTTCCCTTTGGTCAGACGGGCGATGGGCATATATCAACGCGCTTCGCGCTTATGATATAATGTCCCCAGAGAAGAAAGGACAGAAAAGCCGCTGGGAACCGGGATTCACTTCTTAGCCTCATCTGCCGAGCGGCGGGAACTCCAGGGTTGCTTTATGCATGATTGTGATAGTATTAAAGGATATTTCGATATCTTCCGCTCTTTTTCTGTGATAGTATTATAAAAACAAAAAACGCCTTTACAGCCCGGGGATTGTTTGAAAACAAGAAAAAGGGCTGAATTTTTGAGACAGAACATAGCGGTTTCAAGGCGGAAGCCGCATGTTTTGGACAAAAGGACGGCGTTTGCGATTTTTCAAACAAGCCCTAAATTTGCTTTTTAAGGAGATGTCTGCAATGGAAACCATATTTGATTTAATCCGCGCAGGAAAGATGGAGCTGCCCGAAACGCCCTCTCTGGTGGTGGACGGCGGGATTATGCGGGATAATATTGCCCGGATGCAGGAGGGCGTTTCCGCCTGCGGGTGCGCCCTGCGCCCCCACATCAAAACCCACAAAATCCCTTATTTCACAAATTTACAGCTACAGGCCGGGGCTAAGGGCATTACCTGCGCCAAGGTCAGCGAAGCCGAAGTGATGGTGGACGGCGGCGCCCAGGACATCTTTATTGCTTACCCCATGGTGGGGGATTTCCGGGTGAAGCGGGCTTTGGCGCTGCAAAAGCGTATGCGCCGGCTGATTCTGGCAGTGGACAGCCTGGAAGGGGCCAGGGCTTTAGATGACGCTGCCAAAGCCGCAGGGGTTTCCTGCGAAGTGCGCCTGGAGGTGGACACAGGAGCGGCCCGCACAGGCGCTTTGCGGGAAAAGTGCGTGGAACTGGGAACGGAAATCAACAAGCTGGGGAATCTGCGTCTGACAGGCATTTACACTTTCAAAAGCCTAATATTGGAAGGCGCCCCCACAGAGGACGCCCAGGCTGCTGCCCTGGAGGAGGCCCGGCTGATGGACGAAACCGCCAAAGCCCTGCGGGCCGCCGGGGTGGACATCCAGGATGTCAGCATCGGCTCCACGCCCACAGGCTTGCTGGCTGCCCGGACAGGCCTTGCCACAGAGGTGCGTCCCGGCACCTATATTTTCAACGACTGGATGGTGATGAAGGAGGGCTGCGCCCAGTTCTCCCAAATTGCAGTGCGCCTATACTGCACAGTGGTAAGCACGCCCCGTCCGGATTTAGCCGTAATTGACGGCGGGGTAAAAACCTTTCCCATGGACGCGCCTGTAGGCGTGCCGCCTTACTATTATCCCGGCTATGCCGTAATTTTAAACAAGGAGGGCAAGCCCCAGGAAAACCTTACCCTGCGCCGCATGAGCGAGGAGCACGGCATTGTCACTGCGGCAGACGGGGAAACCGGCCTGCGGGTGGGGCAGCTTCTGGAGCTTATCCCCGTCCATGTGTGCCCGGCTGTGAACCTGCAAAACAAGCTGTTCCTGTACGAGCGGGGCCAGCTTACCAGCCTGCCTGTGGCGGCCCGGGGCATGTTGGTGTAACGGTATGCTGCATATTAAAAACGCGCTGATTTGCGACGGCACAGGCAAAGAGCCTTATCCGGGAGAAGTGCTGGTAGACGGGAACAAAATTGCCGCTGTTGGCCCCGCCTCTTTCGGGGAGCTGGACGCGGAAATCTGGGATGCCCAGGGGGAACTTATCACCCCCGGCTTTATAGACGCCCACCGCCACTGCGACCTGGCCGCCCTGTACGACTCAGATTTTGGCGAAATTGAACTGGCCCAGGGCATTACCACCGCCGTTATGGGCAACTGCGGCCTGGCCCCTGCCCCCTGCGCCCCGCGATACCGGGAGGATTTATACGATTTCCTGGAGCCATGCCTGGGCAAGGCCCCAAGAGAAAGCTTTTTCCCCCTTGTGTCTGACTTTATGGAAGCCCTTGCCGCCAAAAAGCATTCCCTGAACCTGGGAGTGTTGGCAGCCACCGGGGCGGTCACCACAGCGGCAAAGGGTTTTGGGAACGTGCCCTTTGACGGGGAATCTCAAAAAAAGGCGGAAGGCTATATCCGGGACGCCATGGAAGCCGGCGCTTTCGGGCTTTCCTGCGGCATTATGTACACGCCGGAGTGCTACAGCACCTGCGAAGATTTCGCTTTCATGGCCCGCATTGCTGGAGAATATGGCGGGTATCTCACCGCCCACATCCGGGGAGAGGGCAACACCTTGACGGAATCGGTGGAGGAAGTGCTGGAAATCGGCAGGCAAGCCGGGACAGGAGTGAACATCAGCCACTTTAAGGTGACGGGCCTGAAAAACCATGGCGCTGGCATTGAGCGTGCCATTTCCGCCCTGGAAAAGGCACGCTCTGCCGGGCAGGACGCCACCGCCGACTGCTACCCCTATACAGGCGGCTCCACCACCATCCTCTCCCTCCTCCCTCCCACTGTGCTTGCAGCGGCTGGCCCGGATGTATGCGGCTTTTTAGGCGCCCGGGAAGGGGAAGCGCTTTTGGCCGGCGAAATTCAGAAGGAGTTTCCCGGCTGGGACAATATGGTTTCCTCCATCGGCTGGGAGCGCATTATCATAAGCTCTGCGGCAAACCCGGCATGGCAAAGCCTTGCGGGAAAAAGCTTTACGGAAGCCGCCCGGGAAACAGGACTTTCAGAAAGCGGGCTTTTCTGCCACCTGTGCAGCGAAAACCAGGGCAAGGCAGGAATTATTGTTATGAGCATGGCCCAGGCAGACGTGGACAGGGTGCTCTGCCTGCCGTATGTTTCCCTGATTTCCGACTCCCTCTACGGCGGGGGCGGCATGCCACATCCCCGGCTGTACGGCTCCTTCCCCAAGTTCCTGCGGGAATACGTCCAGGAGAAAAAGCTGCTCTCCACAGGGGAAGCCATCCGGAAAATGACCTCCCTCCCCGCCAGGCGGCTGGGGCTTCGGGACAGGGGCCTGCTGGCCCCCGGCATGGCGGCGGACATCCTGCAGTTTGACCCGGCAAGGTTTACAGACCGGGCCACCTGGGAGAACCCCAAACAACTGGCCTCTGGCTTGACAAAAATACTGGTAAACGGCTGCGAACCCGCTTCTGGCGCTGGAAAGGTGCTGCGGCGGGAAAACTGACAAACAGAAAGGAAGATTGACAATGAGCAGGATTGAAGAAAAATTACGGGAAATGGGCCTTACCCTGCCCGAGCCTCCCGCAAAGGGCGGCATGTACGCTCCAGCAAAGCGCTTTGGGGGCAGCCTGGTATATATTTCCGGCTGCGGGCCTTCCACAGATGGCAGCGCCATCACGGGAAAGCTGGGAGAAGATGTAACCACAGAGCAGGGCTATGCCTACGCCCGGGGCTGTATGCTCAACGTGCTGGCTGTGCTGAAGCGGGAGATTGGCGACCTGGACAAGGTGAAAAGCGCGGTGAAGGTTACCTGCTTTGTAGCCTCTGCCCCGGATTTTTACGAGCAGCCCCAGGTGGCAAACGGCGGCACCCAGCTTCTGGTGGATCTCTTCGGGCAGGAAGCCGGCGCGCCCAGCCGTTCCGCCATCGGCGTGAGCGTGCTGCCCGGCAACATGCCTGTGGAGACAGAAGCGCTGTTTGAAGTGGAATAAACCGGTTTACAGAAAAGCCCGTCTTTTCCCGCTGCGTATGGGAAAGGGCGGGCTTTTTTGCGGTGCCGCCCTGCTTAGGGATTTTCCCCAGGCTACGTTTTAGTAAATCTGCCTGCAAAAAGGGGCTGATTTACGTGACTATCCACACATTTTTCTGGGAGCCGCATAAATTTTTCTGAAATATTGTCCTCATGGACTTGCAATTTCAAAGAAAACGCAGTATACTTTATAAAGTTTATAAAAACGTGCTGGGGTGTGCAGGCCAATGAAAGCAAAGGAACTAGCGAAAAAGCTGGGGGTTTCCCCTGCTACCATCTCTCTTGTGCTCAATAACAAGCCGGGCATCAGCGATTCCCTGCGCCACTCCCTGCTGGAAAAAATCCAGGAGCTGGGTTGCGAAAGCATGTGCTGTGAAGGGTGCCTGCCCTCCTCCGGCCGGCAGGATGAGCCTGCCCAGCCAGCAAACCATTCCCGGCAGGTGATAGCCTACTTAATTTACACCAGCAGCGATGAGGCCGACGACCGCTTCGCCTTTTATCCGGCAGTGCTGGAAGGCGCGGAGATGGAAGCCCGGGAGAACGGGTATAACCTGATGGTGCTGCACATGAGCTGCCAGGGAAACGCCAACCTGCGCCGCCTGCTGCAAAACGGCGGAGAGGCCATGGGGGCCATTGTGCAGATAAGCAACGTGGACGAACACGCGCTGAATGATATCAGAAGCCTGGACATTCCCTGCGTCCTGGTGGATTCTTACAGGCCGGATGTGCGGGTGAGCAGCGTTTCCATCAACAACGAGCAGGGTGTTTTCAGCGCGGTGCGATATTTAAAGGAAAAAGGGCACCAGGAAATTGGCTATGTATACAGCGGCTGGGATCATGACAGCCAGCGGGAGCGCCGCCGGTGTTTCCATCAGGCTCTTTTGGAATATGGCCTGCCGGACAACAGGAGCTACTATTTCCAGGCTGGCGCCAGCGAGGACATT
Source organism: Neglectibacter sp. X4 (assembly GCF_009917365.1). Classification (NCBI taxonomy): domain Bacteria; kingdom Bacillati; phylum Bacillota; class Clostridia; order Eubacteriales; family Oscillospiraceae; genus Neglectibacter; species Neglectibacter sp. X4. Next base: position 167,569 of record NZ_QWLE01000003.1, read on the forward strand.
TACGATCCCGACAGGCTGGAAAACCTGCTGAAATCTGCGCCCAAGCTGCCCACTGCCTTTCTGGCGGAAAATGACCGCCAAGCCTGGCGCACTATTAAGGCCCTGGAGCGCTGCGGTTACCGGGTGCCGCAAGACATCTCTGTTATTGGCTTTGACAACCGCTCCATCTGCACCATGGTTGAACCCAATATCACCAGCATTAAGAATTACCGCCACCTGATGGGGCGGGAGTGCGTACTGATGCTGCAAAACCTGCACCGCCTGAAAAAGCAAGGTTTTAAGAATCCCTGCCTGAAGCTGGAACTTCCCACAGAGCTGGTGGAACGGGACAGCGTGCGGGATCTGACCAAGAAATAAAGCCCCTAAAGAGTTTATAAATTCTTTTGCGCTCTATCTGGTATACTATTATATAGAGAGATAGCCGCTCCCCTGCATAGGCAGGGGGGTTTTTTATTGCCCGGCAGATTCCCAGCGGGTTTGCCGCCTGGATAACCCCTCCCTATCCTGGGATTCCCCGGTATCCCAATGCCATTTCATAAATGCACTGTGCTAAATTGCTGAAAACTGCTGGTGTAAAGTGAAATTTTTGGGTTTATAAACTTTTCTAAATTTTTTCAAAAATTCTTTATAAAAACCCTTGACATCTTTATAAATCTGGTTTATAATAAGCACGTAAGCTAAAGAGAACACAGACGAGTTGAAGAAAGACAATTAAGAAAGGGGTAGTACTCATGAGCAAGAAAGTAGAAACTGGTTACACTTCCAAGATGATGAACAAAGCGGCGCATGACAAGAGAAAAGCTGCCCGCAAAGCATCCCAGATGGCGGCAGATTTCGATCGTGCTGCAAGGGCTATGGCCAACCGTGATGTCTGTTATGTGAATGTGTATGGTATCGCTGCTCCCGTATGCCGGCTGTAAAATCCGGCAGGAAAAAGAGACGGGCTTGATTTGAGAAGAGAGGTAATGTTTTATGAATAACTATAGCGAAAAGAAATTGCAGAACTTTGTAAAGACCCAGAAGGAAAAGAGAGAGCTGCGGCTGTTAAGCCGCCGGGCCAGCGCTTTTGAACGCTTCGCCGGGGAGTTTGCCGACACCCATGTTTCTTACCAGAACATCAACGGCTTCATCCTTCCCCTGCTCACCGCCTGAAAACCCAAACACAACAAACAACTTTGCACAGTAAAGGAGAAATATACTATGAATAAGCTTTTTAACTCCAAGAATGTATCCAACAGCCAGGTTTACAAGGAAGAGCGCGCCCAGCAGAAGCTGAGCCGCCGGGCCAGTGCTTTCGAGCGCTTTGCCGGGGAGTTTGCCGACACCCATGTCTCCTACCAGAACATCAACGGCTTTATCCTTCCCCTCCAGACAGCCTAAACTACTTTTAGCTTACAAGATTACAATCTACTTTAAAGGAGAGTTTACAATGAATAAGAAGGCAGAATCTGTATATACTTCCCGCATTATCAACCAGAATGCCCATCAGGCCCGCAAGGCCGCTCGTATGGCCCGGCGTCAGGCCCGTGCCCTGCAGAATTACGCCGTTGCCGCTGCCAACGCAGATGTGTTCTACGTAAGCGTAAATGGCATCAGCGCTCCCGTCTGCCGCTAAATTTGAGTACAAGTAATTTCAACAATACATCCTCATCAAAAGCAGAAAAGCCACGGTTTACCGTGGTTTTTTTGCTTTTTCCCCACAGGCCGCTGGAATGTATGTGCAAATTTTTCACAATGGCCCCATCTGGGAGAAATATCGGGAACAGAACCCCTGTTCATTCACGCTGTTTCCTTGCTTTTTTCCGAAAAGAAAGCTATACTATATATACATAATTTTTCAATAATGTTCAAATACGTTCTACCATAAAGGAGGTTATCCTATGAAAGGTCAAAAATTTTTTCCCTGCTGCTGGCCCTGTGCCTGGTTGTATCCCTTGGCGCCTGCAATCAGAAATCGGAGCAGGACAAAAAGTTCGACGAGCTGACCCGGAAGGACAGCTCCGCTGCTGACATTTTCCCTGAAAGCGCCCTGGAGAGCGAGGCTTCCAGTGCTCCTGGAGAAAGCAGCGATGCCGCCCCCACCCCGGAGCCTACGCCTTATGTAGACCCGGAAGGGCTTACGGGGGAACTGACGGTGCTGGGGCCTGCCGACACGTCAGACGGAATTGCGAAAACCGCTGTAGAGTATCTGGCAGAGGAATTTATGAAGCTGCACCCAGGCGTGAAAATCAACGTGGAATTTATCTCCAGCATATTTGATGACATGCCCCGCGCCCAGCGTCGGGAACAGGCCCGAAGCCGCATTTTGGCGGAACTGGGCAGCGGTGAGGCGGATTACCTTCTGTATTCCCCCATTGAGGAGCTGAACATTTACGGCCTTTCCCAAAGCGGGATGCTTCTGGACTTACGGCCCTACTTTGAAAATGATCCCAGCATCAACCCTGACGACTACTACACCCAAGTGCTGGACGCCATGTCTGTGGACGGCAAGTATACGGTTATGCCCTTCAGCTTCGGCTTTGAGGGGATGATGCTCAACCGCCCCCTGATGGAGGAAATGAAGGTGGACTTGGACAGTATCCAGGCCATCGACTATAAGATGCTTTTGGACTGGTATGAGCAGGCCAAGGCCATTGACCCGGAGGCCCAGGCAACCTTTGGCGCTTTGACCCAGGAGTACCTGTTTACCTATGAGGCCCCGGCCTATGTGGATCTGGAGAACAAGGCCACGTCTTTCAATTCCCCGAAATTTATTGAATTTTTAACCCGTACCGGGGCCTTGGAAGAGCCGGACAAGGAGGCCCTGGGCCACTACCAGTTCCTCGGCGAGGATATTCTTACGGTGGAGTGGTTTATGGAGAAGAAATTCAGCGGCGAGGAATTAGACCGGGAGTTTATAAACGAGTATTGGCAGCAGTTCTATGACAACGCCCATCAGGCTGTGGCAGCCCCTACCGGCATTGCGGCCCAAGAGCTGGGGCTGGTCAGCGGGCTGATGAAAAACCTGGCGGGGCCATATCCTGCCGTAAGCACCAAGGGCCAGCTTGGCGTATATACTACGGAGGATTTTGCCATTCCCGCAACCATGAAAAACCCGGACTTGGCCTGGAAATTTATCTCCTACTGCATCAGCGAACGGGAGGACATGCAGTTGAAGGCGGGCCGGGCTTACTACACGGCACGGCTTCCCATCAACAAGAAAAATTTTGCCAAACAGATGGAATTCTGCCGCACCAGCAGCATGATGTACCAAACCGCATCTTACTATTTAGAGGATTTCCACCAAAAAAATCTGGACGCGGATCTTGCCGTCAAAAAGCTGGATGAATTTCTTTCCATGCCCCTGGTGAATGGCAAAACCCATGTGATCGACATGAGCGAATACCTCACCGAATTTTACGACAGCAAGCTGACTACTCCTGAGCAGTGCGCCGAAAAAATCCAAGGGCGGATGGACATCTGGCTGCATGAGTAATGATTTCAGAACCTGAAAGGAGACTTCGCTATGAAATGCAAAAAACTGTTAGCCATTCTGTTAGCCCTGTGCCTTATCCTGTCCCTCACGTCCTGCGGACGGAAATCGGAGCAGGACAAAAAGTTTGACGAGCTGACAAAAAGCAGCGCCGCCCCGGAGTCCCAGCCCGAAAGCAGCGAAACAAGTGAGCCTGCAAGCAAACCGGAATCCGCCCCGGCAGGGTCCCTAAGCGGAGAGCTTACCGTCTCCTCCTGGGCGCGTATCGAAAGCCCTTCCCAGTTGGAGATTATGGCGGAAGAATTTATGGATTTAAACCCAGACGTCACCATTACAGTTGACTATGCGGAAACCAATATCAGCGCTATCCCGGATGTGAACCAGAGCCGGGACAGCTACTGCGCCCAGGTGCGGGCAGAGCTGGTCAGCGGCGAGGCGGACTATATCCTCTACTCCCCTCCCGGCAAGCTGAACCTGTATGACATCTCCAAAAGCGGGGTGCTTCTGGATCTGCGGCCCTATTTTGACAGCGATCCTACCATCAACCCCGACGAATACTTCACCCAGGTGCTGGACGCTGTTTCTGTAGACGGAAAGCTTACCTCCATGCCTTTCTCCTTCTACTTTGACGGCATGTACCTGAACCGGAAAGCCATGGAAAGCATAAACGTGGACACGTCAGGCATCACCACGCTGAACAGCGACATGCTCCTGGACTGGTACGAGCAGGCCAGGGCCGCAAACCCGGAAATCAAGCTGCTTTTCGGAGAGCAGGGCAAGGATTTCCTCTTTGACGATGAGAAGTTTGCCTATATCGACGTGGACGGCCGCACTGCCAGCTTCCAGTCCCCGGAATTTATCTCCTTCCTGGAGCGCACCAACGCCCTGGACGACGCGGAGCCTAACTTGGACAAGATGGCAAACAGATATGCCCAAAACGCCTATTTAGCCTATGAACTGCTGCGCTGCCAGGCTTCCGGGGAAGAACCCAGCCTGGATGAAAGCCAGGATCCATATGCCTATCAATTTGTTACAGGCGGGCGCGCTGCCTTAGCCTGCGTCACCAACATGAATATATTTGCCTTGACAGATATCGGCTTTGATATGGAACACCTGGCAGGGCCTTATCCTGTAACAGATACCCAGGGGCGGCTGGCAGTCAGTTCCATTGACGATTTTGCCGTACCCTCCAGCATGAAAAACCCGGACTTGGCCTGGGCCTTTATCTCCTATTGCCTGGGGGAACGGGAATCAACCATCCTTACCAGCGAGCAATCCTTTGGCAGCCTGCTCTATTCCCAGAATGCCCCGCTGAACAAAAAGAACTTTGCCCTGCTGGCAGAGGAATTTTCCACTGTGCCCGGCACAATCGGATATGAGCAGTTGGTGGGTAAAACCGGCAAGGAGATTGACGGAGAGGCGCTGGCCCAGAAGATGGATGAATACCTTTCCATGGGGCTTGTAAACCGGAAGCTGTATTCCCCGGACGTGCAGGAATATCTGGATGAGTTTTATAACAGCGGCCTCACCACCGCCGAACAGTGCGCAGAGAAAATACAGAGCCGGGTGGACATCTGGCTGCATGAGTAATGATTTCAGAACCTGAAAGGAGATTTCGCTATGAAATGCAAAAAACTTTTAGCCATTCTGTTAGCCCTGTGCCTTATCCTGTCCCTCACGTCCTGCAACCAGAAATCGGAGCAGGACAAAAAGTTTGACGAGCTGACAAAAAGCAGCGCCGCCCCGGGTTCCCAGATGGAGAGCAGCGCTTCCGAACCTGTGCCAGAGGATACAGATATCAGCGGCACCCTGACTCTGAAAACTCCGGATGAATTTTACTGGAGCAGGTGGGTGAAGCACTTCAACAAAAAGTATCCCAATGTGACCGTAGAACTTGTAGGCACAGGCACAGACAGGGGAACTTATGCCCAGCAGACCATCGTAGAGTTGATGGGTGGCGAGGCCCCAGCAGACCTGGTGGACATGAACTATCTGCCCTATTTTAACTGCGTGGAGGCGGGTGTATTTGAAAACCTGCTGGCCTGGATAGATAACGACCCCGCTGTAAAAAAGGATGAACTGTACACCAATGTGCTGGACGCAGTGACGTATAAGGACAGCGCCGCTGGCCTGCCCTTGGCTTTTCTTGTAAACGGGATGCGGCTGAACAAGGCTATGCTCGCAGCCGCAAGCCTGGAGGAGGCTCCCGGAACCGCCAGCTTCCCGGAAATGATAGAGTGGTATAACAGGGCCAAGGACGCTGGAGCCGCAGCAAAAGACAGCTATTTTGTAGGAGCCACCTATAATCCCTATACCTGCTTCCACACAGAGCTTCAGCGCTATTTGAAGGAAAAAGAGGAAACTGCCAGCTTTGACGATCCTGCCTTTACAGAACTGCTTCGCACTATGAAAACTGTAAGCTGGAACAATCTGCTGGATTTTGACACGGAATATGCGGGCTTTTCCAACTTGGAGTTATCAAGCAGGCTGTTTATGAACGACCAGGTCGCGGAAATACTAGGGGCAGACCAGCGCCCGCTGTATGAGGGCACGGATACCGCTACCCCTGCCATTCAATTGGCCGCCTCAGACGGCACAATCCCCTTCGGGGCAGTGGTGGGGCCAGTAGGCATCCCTGTGGCAAGCGAAAACAAGGAACTTGCCTGGCGGTTTATCCGGTTCTTCCTAAGCGAAATGGAACTGGAGGGGCAAAAGCCCTATGAAGGGGATTATTTCGGCCCCACCCCGCTGAACCGCCGCAATGCCCTGGAGCTGGCCAAGGGCATGTTCCCGGACGATGAAAAGGCTGTGGAAGCAGCCGATGCCTGGGCCAGCCGGGTAAATGCCATCAGCCTGCTGACAAACAACGAAGTACTTTTGCAGGATATCAATAAAATTTTCAACGAGTATTTCCAAAATGACTTGACCTCCGCCGAAGAATGTGCTAAAAAAATACAGGACAGGGCAGAGATGTTCCTGTTAGAGTAAAAAGAGGGAGACTTTTTTATGGAGAAAAAAACAATCGTAGTGGGGGTGACAGGCGGCATTGCCTGCTATAAGGCGGCGGCGCTGTGCTCCAAGCTTACCCAGCGGGGATATAATGTGGAGGTGGTGCTCACCAAGAACGCCACAGAATTTATCGGCCCCCACACCTTTGAATCCCTGACCCACAACCGGGCCATGGTGGATACCTTTGACCGGAATTTCCAAAGCCATGTGGAGCATGTGGCTCTGGCAGACAAGGCAGACCTGCTGCTTGTGGCTCCCGCCACCGCAAACATCATCGCCAAGGCGGCCCATGGCATTGCGGACGATATGCTCTCCACCACCATTCTGGCCTGCGACTGCCCCAAGCTTATGGCCCCAGCCATGAACACCCGCATGTACGAAAATCCTGTGACCCAGGATAATCTCAGCGCCCTGCGCCGCTATGGCTGGGAGGTAATAGAGCCTGCCACAGGGCACCTGGCCTGCGGCGCCACAGGCAAAGGGAAAATGCCCGAGCCGGAGGATCTGCTGGAGGCGGTGGATCACGCGGTGCGGTATGAAAAAGATTTAACAGGGCTGCGGATTCTGGTGACAGCCGGCCCTACCCGGGAACGGCTTGACCCGGTGCGGTTCATTTCAAACCATTCCACCGGAAAAATGGGCTATGCCGTAGCCCGGGCCGCCGCCCACAGGGGAGCGCAGGTCACGCTAATTTCCGGGCCTGTCAGCCTGAAAAAGCCCGCCTATGTGGAAACGGTTGACGTGGAAAGCGCCCTGGATATGTTCCAGGCTGTGCAGAGCCAGGCGGAAGAGCATGATATTATCATCAAGACAGCGGCTGTGGCGGATTACCGGCCTGCGCAGGTAAGCGGAGAGAAGATCAAAAAGAAGGAGGGCGATTTAAGCCTGCCTTTAGAGCGCACGGACGACATCCTGGGCTGGCTGGGCCAGCACCGGAAGCCAAGACAATTTTTGTGCGGGTTCAGCATGGAGACGGAAAACCTGGTGGAAAACAGCCGTCAAAAGCTTTCCAAAAAAGGCCTTCAGATGATCTGCGCTAACAGCCTGCGCCAGGAAGGGGCTGGCTTTGGCGGGGAGACAAACGTGCTCACCCTTATCACCCTTTCCGGGGAGGAAACCCTGCCCCTTATGAGCAAGGAGGAGGCGGCCCACCGGGTGCTGGACGCCATCCTCCGGGAGCGGAAGCCCACCTGACCCAGGATTTAAATCTGCCCCAAAACAGAGCCTCCTGCTCAGAAAGCGGGCGGCTCTTTTTTATCTGCGCGGCAAAGTTTTCCCCCGCTACGCTGCTAAAGCAGCAGAGTATCTGCAACTTTCAAAATACACTTTTGCACCAATCTGCTCTTTTTACGAAGAAGAGCTTTCTGCATGTCAAAAAAATGAATTTTGGGATGTGGAAAAAATTATTTTATGAAATTCGCACAAAGATGTTGAAAATCTTGCAGGTATATGCTATAATGTGTTCAATGAAGCAGGGAATTTATTCCCCGCAAAATAGTAAAAACCAGAAAAGCGCCCCTAAAAAACAGGAGGCGCAGCGATAGAGAAAGGGAGGTTTGGTTATGTATAACTTTGTAGAACAATCTGTTTGCATCCCCAAAAGCGAATTTCCCATGCTCCACCGGCATCCGGGCCGTTTGGTTGTACAGGCCGGACTTCAGCCAGTGGCTTTCCTTCAGGAGGATGTGGCTGTTTTAGAGCGTCCCCAGTCCCTCCTGCAATCCTTTTTTGCCAGCAAGAAGCGGGGCTGACTCCCCCCTTCTGTCAGCTCCGGCCCCTGTCCTTTTGGGCAGGGGCTTTTATTACTGTCTGTGCTCGGCATAGAAACCAGCCCGGCAAGGCGGAAAGTCTGTTTTCACCTTGCCGGGCTGGTTATAGTTAACGCAGTTCAAAAGAAGCAGAATATCTCTTTTGAACCAGGTGGCGCAGCCACCCGGCTTGAAAATCGTATATACCGATTTTCAAGTTCGTTTACTATAGGGCTTGTTTGTCAGCGAAACACGGGCTGAAGCTGCCTGCCCTCCAGGGCGGCGTGGATTGTTTCCTTCAGCAGGGAAAAATCCGCCACCAGGGAAAAAGGTTTTTTCTCCGGATCATCCTGCTTCATAGGCACGAAATAGATATTTTTTGTGTTCAGCAGCCGGGCCGCATTCTGCCCGGAAGCCCCCAGGGCGTCGTTGCTGGCAAGGCACAGCACCACCGGCAGGCCAATGCGCAAAGCAGACTTCACCGCCATAGTCACCGGGGTATCCGTAATGCCCAAGGCCAGCTTTGACAAGGTGTTCCCTGTGCAGGGGCACACTGCCATCACGTCCACCAGCCCTTTCGGGCCGATAGGCTCGGCCTCCGGTATGGTATGCAGAACCTTTCTGCCGCATATGCTTTCCGCTTTGTCTATAAAATCCTGGGCCTTGCCGAAACGGGTGTCTGTCTCATAGGTATTCCGGCTCATTATGGGCAGCAGGTTATACTGCTCCCGCAGGCCCTCCATTTGCTCAACAGCCTTTGATAATGTGCAAAAGGAACCGCACATGGCAAACCCTACGGTTTTCATCTTGTAAAACCAGCATCCTTTCTCCTAATTCTCTGTCTCCTCCAGCATATTGTAAACCGTCTCTTTAATCAGCTCTCCAGCGCTTTTAGGCGACATGCGCCCAGGCAGGGACGGTTCCTGCTGCACCCGCAGGCCCAGCCGCCCGGCGGCTTCCAGGTCAATGCCTCCGGGCAGAGAGGCAAGCTCCAGCAGCAGGCAGTCCGGAGACTGTCTGGAAAGCGCCGCTGCCCCCAGCACTACACGGGGGACGGTGTTGAAGATAAGGTCATACCCCCCGCCAATTTCCCCATACTGTACCGGGCTGCATCCCAGCGCCTGTATGGAGGTAAAATCCCAGGCCTTCCTGGCGGCGCAGTCCACCTGGGCGCCCAGTCCCCTTAAAGCAAGGCACAGGGCCTTGCCAATACGCCCAAAGCCTGTGACAAGGCACCGCGCCCCATTGATAGAGCCTGGGTGGCCTGCTATAGCCGCCCCAATAGCGCCCTCGGCGGTAAGCACCGCGTTGCCTATCAAAAGTTCTTCCCGCTGGTAATAGTCCCGCAAAGATACGCGGCTCCAGCCCTCCGCGCTGGCAGCCAGCTTCCCTGTCATGCCTCCCAGCACCTGCTTGCCGCAAAACCTGGCGGCAAATTCCTCGTCCAGTGTTATGCCCTCGGTCGATAGGGGCATGTTCAGCGTCTCCCCTTCCCGGGTGGCAGGCAAGGGCAGCAGAATGACGTCCGCCCGCCTGCATAATTGCTCAGAATCTACCGGCTCCGGCGGCTTCTCCCCCTGGGCCTTTTCCAAGCCGCTTGTTAGCACAGGGAACCCGTCGGCCGCAATGGATTGTGCCAGATATACCTGGCGCATGTCGCCGCCCAGCACCCCAAAGGTATGGTGAAAATTTTTCTTTTGTCTGCTCATTAAGGCTCATACCCTTCACACCTGAATCCCGCCCATATACAAACAGGCCGGGCACTCCCATACTATGACATGCCCCTGGTTTTGGTGCAAAAACAAAAGCGCCTGCCTAAGGCGGGCGCTTTTTGCTGCTTTTTCTATTTTTTAGAAACCCTTTCGTCTGCCAATATGGAAACTCAGCAGGTTGCGCCGCCCTTCAAATGCTTCTGGGCGGAAAGGTTTTCCTCCTTGCGGGAGAGAAGTTCGTCAGAGAGAAGCTGCTCCTGGACGTTCTCAAAGCCCAGGCGGGCAATGGTGTCCGCAAAGCGCTCCCCAGTAATGCCCTGCTCCCGGAAGAGCAGGATGGCCTTTTCAATCACGTCCAGAACCTCTTCCCTGTCGGTAAACACCTTGTCCAGATACCGCCCGTGGGCAAACTTCTTGCCCCAGCGCCCGCCGATATACACCCGGTAGCCTGGCACAAAGCTTTCCGCCGCCTTGAAGGGGCACTTGCCCACACAGCGGCCGCAATGGTTGCAGGCGTCGCCAATAACCACCTTGCCGTCCGCAACCACAGGCACATGGATAGGGCAGGCACGCTCAACCTGGCAGACCTTGCAGCCCCGGCACTTGCTGAGGTCAATTTCCGGCACCTTCTGGCCAATAACCCCCAGGTCGTTAAGGTCAGGCTTCACGCAGTTGTTGGGGCAACCTCCCACAGCAATTTTAAACTTGTGGGGCAGCTTCACCCCTGCATACCCGTGGAAGAACCGCTCGTGGATCTCCTCTGACAGGGCAAAGGTGTCAATGAGTCCATACTGGCAGGTGGTGCCCTTGCAGGAAACCACAGGCCGCACCTTGCTGCCGGTGCCGCCGGTTTCCAGGCCCGCCGCCATCAGCTCCTCCCGCAGAGGCTCAATGTTGTCAAAGGGCACATGCTGGATTTCAATGGTCAGCCGGGAGGTCATGGCGATTTCCCCGCTGCCGTATTTCTCGGCGGCCTCGGTGATGGCCCGCATCTCCTCCGCCGTAATCTTGCCATTGCGGGTGATAACCCGGCCGTTAAAGCAGTCGGGGGTGTTTTTGTCCCACAGGAAGCCCAAGGCCTTTACCCGGGTGACCTCCTCCGGGGGCACAGCGGCCCCAGCCGCTTTCACTCTCACCTTGTTAAAGGAGGTGGCACCCTCCAGCACCAGGGTGTTCTCATATCCCAGCGCCTTCAGGCGGTTCTGGAGGAAATAGGCCCGGCGGCCCTTGGCGCACACCAGAAGAAGCTTTTCATCCTTATCAATGCCCGGGATTGGCCCGGTGACAGTGGGCAGATCCACATATTTTGCCCCCCGGATAACAGGCTGCTGGTTGGTGTCGATAATGGTATACCCTTCGGCTGCCCCTGCGGCATACTCTGCCGGGGTCATGCTCTGGAGCACCCCGTCCAGCTTGTTTTCCAGCACGTATACTGCCTGGACAAAGGGATGGATGGCTGTGGAGAAGGGGGGCGCGTAAGCTAAATCCAGGTTTTCCAAATCGGAAAGCTTTGCCCCCATGGAGATGGCCAGCACCCCCAAATCGCAGATTTTGTCCACTGCCCCAGGCCCCAGCACCTGCAGGCCCAAAAGGGCGCGGGTATCCCGGTCTGCCAGCAGCTTGATGGCAAAGAAGGAGGAGTCGGGGTAATAATGGGCCTTGTCATCTGTGACAATGAGGGCTGTCTCCACTTTGTAGCCCGCGTCTTTAGCGGCCTGCTCCGTAAGCCCGGTTTTCGCAAGGTTCAGCCCGGGCAGCCTGCACACGGCAGTGCCCAGCACCCCGGCAAAGGACTTTTCCTCCCCGGCCAGGGCCTGGGCCAGGGTGCGGCCCTCCAGGTTGGCGGAGGAGCCCATGGGCGACCACTGGGTCCTGCCGGTCAGCCGGTTTTTCACCAGGGCGCAGTCCCCAGCGGCATAGATGTCCGGCAGGCTGGTGCGCAGCTTTTCGTCCACCACCACAGCGCCCTTCTGCATCTCAATGCCTGTGCCCTCTAAAAAGGCTGTGTTGGGCCGCACGCCCACAGAGAAAACCACCGCGCCGCAGGGCAGGCTGCCGCCGGAGGTCTGCACAGCCTCTGCCCGCTCCTGCCCGGAAATCCCCTGGGCCTTTGTCCCGGTGAGCACCCGCACGCCGTTTTGCTGCAAATGGCGCTTCACATACCCTGCCATTTCCGGATCCAGCACCCCGGGCAGGATCTGGGACGCCGCCTCCACCACTGTGGGGGCCACGCCCTTTTGCAGCAGGTTTTCCGCCATTTCCAGGCCGATAAACCCGCCGCCTGCCACCACGGCTTTCTTCACATTGTTTTCCTCCAGGTATTCCCGGATGGCCACCGCGTCCCCAGGCGTGCGCACCTGGAACACCCCGGGCAGCTCCGCGCCCTCCACAGGGAGCCTTACCGGGGACGCGCCCACCGCAATTACCAAAGCGTCATACCCATAGGTTTCCGTCTCCCCTGTGGCAAGGTTTTTGGCCTCCACCCGCTTTTCCTCCGGCAGGATTTTCACAGCCTCCCGCAGGGTTTTCACCTCCACCCCGGTGAGGGCGGAGAAGCGCTGGGGGGTGTTGACAATCAGCTCCCCCTTGTCCTGGATAGCCCCGCCCACATAATAAGGCAGGCCGCACCCGGCATAGGAGATGTCCCCGCTTTTAGACAGAAGGGTAACCTCTGCCTCCCGGTTTTCCCGCTTAAACTTGGCGGCGGTTTTTGTCCCGGCGGCAACCCCGCCGATAATCAGCAATTTCATATTTCGCGTTCCTTTCCAGCCGTACTGAAACGGCGAATTTGCAGAGAGGTTTTATGGCAAGCGCACCTGAAAACCGGTAAAGCCCGGTTTCCGCCTCTTTTGAACCGCTTTGCTTTAGGCAATACCGCTTAAGACGGAAGCAGGGGATTGTGCGGTGCTGCCTTTATATATACAAATAGAGTATACCCCATTCCGCCTGTGAAGTCAACGCGCGCCGCAGATTTTTCCCGTTTCAGAACAAAGCCATCCTGGGAGAAAAAGCGGATCCTGTCAAAAAAAGAGGCCTCCAAAAGGAAGCCTCAAACGCTTTTTAAAAACCCGCCAGATAATACCGGGGATCTGTGCGCACGCCGTTTGCATACACCTCAAAATGCAGGTGGTTGCCAAAGGACTGCCCTGTGCTGCCCACATAGCCAATGGTCTGTCCCGCCTCCACATACTGCCCCGGGTACACTGCCAAGGAACTGCAGTGGGCATACCGGGTGGAAAAGCTGGAATTATGCCAGATAAGCACATTGTTGCCCCAGGACCAATGGTACTCCGCAGAAAGCACCTGCCCGGACTGGGCCGCCACAATAGGGGTGCCGTATCCCGCGCCGATATCCATGCCGTTATGCGGCCCGTTAAAATACATGTCCCCATAGTTTCCGGTGATGCTGCCATAGCCCACCCCCGGCAGGGGCCACATGGGGGCAAAGTCCCCCCGCAGGTTTACGGTGCTGCCGCCAGGGTTCGGGGACACGCTGCCCCCCTGGGCAGCCGCCAATGCCTCGGCTTCCTTCCGGCGGCGCTCTTCCTCGTTGCGCTCCTCAATCAGCCGCTGCAGCTCTGCCTCCAGGGCCGCGTCCTCTTCCTCGTTCTGGGCGATAACGTCCTGGGTCATCACCTGGCGCTCCTCCAGGTCGGCAATCAGGGTGTTGTTCTCTTCATAAAGGCCCTCCAGCTCCTCCTGGGCCGCCTCCAGCTCCCGCTTCACCCGGGCTTCTTCCTCCCGCATGTCCTGCAGGGCTTCCCTGTCCTGCTGGGTCTTTTGGAGGTACTCCTCAATTTTTTCCACTAGCTGCTGGTCATGCTTTGTCACAGCGGAAAGCATTTCCGACTTCATGGAAAAATCAGAAAAGCTGTCAGAGCTTAACAGGATTTCCAAAGTGCCCACAGAGCCGGACATGTACAGCGCCCGCACCCGCTGGGAGAAGGTGGTAAGGGTTTCTTCATATTCCTGCCGGGAAAGCTCCAGCTTTTTCTCCATGCCCGTAATTTCCCTGTCCATCACCTGAATGGACTCTCTGGACACGTCGATTTTCTTTTCCGTCAGCCCAATTTTCTCCTCCAAAGCCTGCTGGTACTCCAAAGCCTTTTCCTCGTCGGCCCGCAGGGATTCCAACTGCTGCTCCAGTTGTTCGTGCTCGGCGGCAAGCCTTTCCTGCTCGGCCTGCACCTCCTCAATGGTCTTGGCGGCGGCCCCAAAGGGGATTGCTGCCAGCAGGGCCAGCATAAAAGCCAGCGCCCTTGCGCCCCGGGAAATTTTTCTCATTTTCATTATGTATCAGTCCCTCCCTTTTCGTTTTCTCAGGCAGGCCAGTTGTCCCCTTTTGCCCGCGCCTCTTTTTCCAATGCCAGCCGCTTTTCCTCTGGCAGGAAAGCGGCCCTGGCCGCGTTTATGAGCAGGGCTTCCTTTTCCTCCCCTGTAAGCCCCAAAGCGGCAAGCTTTTTATATTCCTCCCGGAGGTTCACCCCGGAAACTGTCATGTTGTCTGTGTTCACCGTACAGCACAGGCCCTTTTGGAGATATTCCCGCAAGGGGAAGCTTTCCGGGGATTTTACAGCTTTTGTCTGCACGTTGCTGGTCAGGCACAGCTCCAGGGGAACCTGCCGGGCGGCAAGCTCCTGTAAAAGGGCACTGTCCTCCCCTGCCCGCACGCCATGGCCGATGCGGGCGGCCCCCATTTCCAGCGCCGCCCGGATGCTCTGGGGGCCTGCGGCCTCCCCGGCGTGGATGGTAAAGGGAAGCCCTAAAGAACGGGCACAGGCGAAAAGCTCCCGGTATTCTTCTGTGGGATACAGCCCCTCTGCCCCAGCCAGATCGCAGGCGCAAACGCCCTTGCCCAGAAGGGCGGCCGCCGTATCCAGGGTTTCCCGGTTTACAGGGTATGGGCCGCCCCGCATACAGCATAAAATAACCTGTACAGGCAGCGCCGCCTGGGCCGCGCCCCGGCATACAGCCTCTGCCGCCTGCCGCTGGGTAAGCCCCTTCCGGGTGTGAAGCTGGGGGGCAAAGCGGATTTCTCCATACAGCAGGCCCTGGCTGTAAAGCAGGCTGCACAGGGTAAAAGCAGCCTGCTCCAGGGCTTCCGCGTTTTGCAGCAGGGACAGGGGCAGGTCAAAGCACTGGAGATACTCGTCAAGGCTCTGGCAGTTTTCCGGGGCCTTCAGGGCCTTTTCCAGGTTTTCCGGCAAAGCCACGCCCTGGTTCCCGGCAAGTTCCCCTATGAAGGCCGCCGGCAGAGAGCCGTCCAGATGCAGGTGCAGATCAATCACAGCCCATCCCTCCTGTAAATTTCGTATTGTATATTTTAGCATAAAGGAAGGAAAAAGTCAAAACCCGCCGGGAATTTTTAGAAAAAAAGAGAAATGCCTGGAAATTCCCGAAAAACATTGACAAATGCGTTAGATGGTGCTAACTTATTAAACGGATAATAATAAATGCAAGGGGGTATATAGAGCATGACATTAGAGGAAGGAAGGCCGGGGGCCTTTTACAGGGTGGAGGGCACCGCGCTTCCCCTGGAGCTTACCCGGCGTTTGCAGGCTTTGGGCATGACCCGGGGCTGCCCGGTGCAGGTGCTGCGGAAAAAGCGGCGGGGAGCCATGATTATCAAAATACGGGGCAGCCGCTTTGCCTTGGGCAGGGCTGTTTCCACCCGCATTCTGGTGGAGGAGGGATGAGCATGGAACATAAAACGCATACGCTGGAGGAGGGAAAGCCCTCTGTTTCCATCGGCTTTGTGGGCAACCCCAACTGCGGCAAAACCACCCTTTTCAATGCCTACACCGGGGCCAACCTGAAGGTTGCCAACTGGCCCGGGGTGACTGTGGAGAAAAAAGAGGGGCGCTTCCGGCTTCACGATCACGAATACCGTCTGGTGGATCTGCCCGGGGCCTACAGCCTCACCTCTTACACCATGGAAGAGCAGGTTACCCGCCAGTATATTTTAAGCGACGAGGTAGACGTGCTCATCGACGTGGCAGACGCCTCTGCCCTGGAGCGCAACCTCTATCTCACCTTGCAGCTTATCGAGCTGGGCAAGCCCGTTATCCTGGCCCTGAACATGATGGACATTGTGGAGAAGCGTGGCATGGAGATTGACACCCACCGGCTGCCGGAAATGCTGGGCATCCCGGTCATCCCTGTGTCTGCCCGGCGGAAAACGGGCCTGGACATCCTCATGCACGCCGCCGCCCACCACAAGGATGCGGAAGAATCCATGCCCCTCATCCACCACCATGGCAGCCAGCCCTCAAGCACCAGCGCCACCCGTCACCCCCACCAGCACCATAAGGAATTCGCCATGGTGTACAGCGACGAGATAGAGGATAAAATCGACCAGGTGATGGAGCAGCTTCTGAAGCAGTATCCCTCCCTGCAGAACCTGCGCTGGCACGCCATCAAGCTGCTGGAAAAGGATCCGGAAATCACAAAGGCCTTTCCCCTCTCCGATCCGGCCCTTATCAGCCGCAGCTATGAGCAGGACATTATCAACGAGAAATATGCCTTTATCAAAGAGGTTATCGACGAAGTGCTGGTGAATAAGGACAAAAAAGCCGCTGTCACCGACAAGGCCGATTCCCTTATGACCCACCCGGTATGGGGCCTGCCCATTTTCCTGCTGATTATGGCCCTGGTGTTCTTCTTCACCTTCACGGTGGGCGACTGGCTGAAAGGCTATTTTGAGATGGGCCTGGAGGCCTTCTCCGGCGGGGCCGCCTCTTTGCTTACCTATCTCCAGGTAACCCCGCCCCTTATTTCCCTCTTGGTAGACGGCATCATCGCCGGGGTGGGAGGCATTTTAACCTTCCTGCCAAACATTGTCATCCTGTTTTTGGCCCTGGCCTTTTTGGAGGACAGCGGCTATATGGCAAGGGTGGCCTATGTGATGGACGGCATTATGGGGAGGCTGGGGCTTTCCGGTCGGTCCTTTATCCCCATGATTCTGGGCTTTGGCTGCACAGTGCCTGCCATCATGGCCTCCCGGGCCTTGGAAAACCGGCGTGACCGCTTTAAAACCATGCTCATCACGCCTTTTATGTCCTGCAGCGCCCGCCTGCCCATTTACGTGCTGTTCTCCCAGTTGTTTTTCGGGAAATTTGCCATGCTGGCAGCCTACTCCATGTATGTGCTGGGGCTTCTGGTGGCTGTGCTGTGCGCCCTTATCATCCACCTGTTCGACCGCAAGGCAAAGGACGACACCCGCCTTACCGGGGGCAGCAGTCTGCTCATAGAGCTGCCGGAGTATAAGGCCCCCAGCGCCCACACCATCTTCATCTATGTGTGGGAAAAGGTAAAGGACTATCTCACCAAGGCGGGCACCACCATTTTCATCGCCTCCATCCTCATGTGGTTTCTCTTGAATTTCGGCCCCCAGGGCTATTCTCTGGACATGTCCCAAACCTTTGGCTCCCAGATAGGCCAGTGGATTGTGCCCTTCTTCGCCCCCATTGGCTTAGGGTTCTGGCAGATTGTGGTGGCGCTCATTGCGGGCATCTCTGCAAAAGAAGTGGTGGTATCCTCCTGCGCGGTGCTGTTCAGCGTGGGAAACGCCACCACTGCCGCAGGCATGGCAGAGCTTACCCAGGCCCTCAGCGCCATCGGCTTCGGCCCCTTAAATGCTTATGCCCTCATGACCTTCTCCCTGCTGTATGTGCCCTGTGCCGCCACTTTGGCCACCATTAAAAAGGAATCGGAAAGCTGGGCCTGGACAGGACTCACCGCCGCTTTCCAGATTGCCGTAGCCTGGGCTGTCACCTTTGTGGTGTACCATGTAGGAGCGCTGTTCCTGTAAGGGCTGGCCAGGATTTCCATGGTTTCGTAAAAATCACAAAGGTTACAAATTGTTTGCAAATCCTGGCTTTTTTGCAAGAAACCTTCCATTTTCCCTCTAATTCACAGTTTGTTCATCATTCTGCGTAGGAACTAAATCACCCCTGAAAACCAGTCCCTGGCAGCCAGCAGCTTTTGTTCCGCGCTTTCCAGGGGCTGGTTTGACAGTTTCCCTTTTATATGGCATACTTCCTTTCCTGCCAGAGCCTGTTCCCCAGGGGTGGCAAAAGGAAATGAATGATTCTTGGATATTACATATATAAAGGAAAACGGGAAAGATATAGCGGTTATTTCCAGCGATGTCCCGGTGATTACAGACGCGCAGTCCGCCCTGGATTTGGCCATGACGGTTAAATACGAGACGGGCGCTGCCAGGCTGGTGCTGGACAAGAGCCTTGTATGCGAGGATTTCTTTATCTGACGACCAGACGAATAGACGTAGAGGAAAACGCCGAGAAAAACAGGGAAAATGCCCGATTATCTGTCAAAACTC